>SFOF01000070.1 GCA_004552515.1 Clostridiales bacterium | reverse complement strand
CCTTTCGCCGGCCCGCGATTCACGATCATATAATGACAGACGAACGCCCCGCCGCGATAGCGCGGAAGAACGCCCGTCCGCACGATTTCCTTTCCCAGCCCGCCCCCCGCATTGACTTCGCCGCGACAGCGCGGAACAACCCCCTCCGCCCGCCCTAAAATTTTACATTCCCATTTCCCCGAACGATCTCCCGCGGAAAATGCAAAAAAAACGCAATTCGGGACTGAATTGTCCACATTCTGGGATTGGACAAACGCGCAAAAAACAGCTATAATAGAATGAGCGGCGCAGAATCCGCCCCATATTTCCGCAGAGGTTGCATAATGAGAAAAATTTTGCCCGGCATGGCGATGGTCTTCGCCCTGCTCATGATATTGATCGTCCCCCTGCCGGCCGCCGCCGAGCGGGACGTCGCGCTGTTCCTCAACAGCCGCGAGACGTTCAGCCCCGCCTATACCGGCACGCGGCGCGTCTATACCTTTACGCCCGAAAACGGCGGCATCTATATCTTCCGCGGCTTTCCCGCCGGCGAGGTCAGCGCGCCCGTGTACGCGCGGCTCTACAACGCGCAGGGCGAGCTGATCGGCCGCGCGTCCGGCAACGGCTCGTTCGTCATCGAGGCCGCGCTGGCTGAGGGCCAGCCGGTGCGGCTGGCCGTGGCCTCCTACAGTATGTCGGTCAACACGCGCGTCGAGGTCATGGCTTCGGTGTATGGCCGCTGCTTCAATCAGCCCGTGCGGCTGGGCAGCGGCTCCGTGTCCTATAACCGCGCCGTGGTCAAGCCGCGCGATACGCATTGGTACGCCTATGTGCCCGATACGGACGGCTGGTATGTCGTGCGCACGGAATCGGCTGGCCGCAGCGCGCTCGATACGAACGGCTGCGTCATGGACGACACCGGCCGCATGATCGCCGAGAACGACGACGTGCTCTTCCCCAGCGACGGCAATTTCCGGATGTGCCTCTACCTGAGCGCCGGAAAGCAGTATTATATCCGCGTCAGCGCCGCCTCCAACGCGACGGGCAGCTATCGGCTGATCGTCGCCGCGCCGGAGAAGGGCACGCAGCTGCCCATCCGCCTCACGCTGGACGAGGCCGCCGTCACCGTCAAAATCGGCGAAAGGCACGCGCTCGCGTCGAACGTCCGGCCCGAGGCCTGTCAGGACGACCGGATGTGGATCAGTGAAAACAGCGCCGTGGCCAGCGTCAGCAGCCAGGGCGTGATCACCGGCGTGTCGGCGGGCGAGACGTATATCCATGTCTACGCCGGTCAGCTCGAGGCCTCCTGCCGCGTGACCGTGCCGGAAACGCGCGCCGCGTCGATTGCCTTTGAAGAGGTTCAGCTTTCGCTCCGCGTGGGCGATACGGTTGCCGCCGCGCCGGTCGTTCTGCCGGAGAATGCCGCCGTGTCGCTGAGCTATGAGAGCGCGGACGAACGCATTGTCCGCGTCTCTGAAAGCGGCGAGATCACCGCCGTATCCGAGGGCGAGACGACGATCACCGTGCGCGACGGCGAGAGCGGCCTGAGCGCCAGAGCGGCCGTCGCCGTCACGCCCGCCGGGCGGCGATACCGCGCGCTGGTGCTGGGCGAGCAGAACTACGCGGCGGGGCGCACGCGCGTGGGCGGCCTGAACACGGCGCAGGGCGTGGCCGATATGCTGGGCGAGCAGACCATCGACGGCGAAAAATACGCCGTGACGCTGCGCATGGACGTGACGCGCGAGGCGCTGATCGACGCGATCGACGAGACGTTTTCGGATGCGACGGAGAAGGATCTCTCGCTGTTTTACATCAACTGCCACGGCGATTACGACGGCTCGGCCTATATCGAGCTGCACGACGGCACGCGCGTTACGGCGGCGCAGCTGGAGATGCTGCTGCGGCGCATCCCGGGCAAGGTGGTCGTGATCATGGACTGCTGCCGCAGCGGCGGCTTCCTCTCCGACGCGGGGCACTTTATGGGCGCGATGCAGTCGGCCTTTTCCAAGCTGAACGGCCCGCTGACCGACGATAAGTACATCGTGCTCACGTCCGCCGGGCCGGATCAGGACAGCTATCGCCGCTCCTTCGCCGAGGGCGACGGCGAGGAAAGCATGGCCACGATCATGGCGCGCGCGCTGTGCGAGGGTGCGGGCTGGGATCTGATCGGCAATCGCATCTGCACGCTCAAGGCCGACGCGGACAAGAGCCGCCAGATCACCGTTCAGGAAATCTACCTCTATCTGAGCCGCCGCGTGATGTACTATCTCGAGGGCTCGGGCGTTGAGCAGACCGTGTGCGTCTGGCCGGAGGGCGATCAGACCGTGCTCTTCGGCCGCGCGGGATAAGGCGCGCGTTTCTTCACAGCCAATCATAAGGGCCGCCAGCCGATTGCGCGTCGGTTGGCGGCCTGCGTTTTTGTAATGGGCGGGGGGATGCGGTTTTCACTTGCGGCGTTTGTGCGCGCTATCGCGGCGGGGCGTTCGTCTGTCATTATATGATCGTGAATCGCGGGCCGGCGAAAGGCTGCGTTTGGCCGGTTATAGCTCCGGCAGTGGGGATTGTGCGCGCGGGGGCTGTTCTGCGGGGGGATGCGGTTCGTGCGCGGGGCTGCGTTCGCTCTATGCCGGTCGTGCGTTTCTATTGGAATGTCTTGTGCTCGTTCGCGCCCATCATACGTTCCTGCCGAAATGTTTTATGCTCGATCACGCCTGCTGTTTGCCGCATGAGCGCCAAACAGGACGGCTTGCGATATGTTCCGTTCCTATTCCGCCGTGGGTCGTGATCGCCGGTAGCGCGTTCTCGAATCGCCGGTGCGGTTATCCGGATTTCCTGGTTCACTTCGGGCTTGCGCGTTTTTTGTGGCGGCGATCCCGACGGAGAACGAAGGAGACGCGGAGAACGGAGGGACGCGGAGAACGGAGTCGGCGGCGCGGCTTTTGTGCGCTTTTGCGCAATCGCATCGGCCTTGTAATTCTTTCCGCGGGGAGTACGCTGGGGCTGCGCGCCCCAAACCTGCGCCAAAGAGTCTTCGACTCTCTGGACTCTCTTCATTTGGTTCGCGGCGTGGATGCGCTTCACGCGGCGAGGGGGTACTCGGGTATAACGAAGACTTGGCCGAGTTCAATTTATGCTCGGGCAAGTCGTGTGGTCATACAAACGCTCCTATGCGCTCAGTCACTTGAGTCAGGCCGCGCAAAGTGGAAGCCGCACTGCGGCCTCTCTGGACTCTCTTCACGCTGCGGCGGGGCTGTGTTGGTGCAAATACCCATCCCTGCAAAAAACGCCAGCGCCCCAATCAGCGCACCCACGCACGCAAAGCCCGGGTACACGGAAAGACCCGCCCGGCTCTGAGTTATGGCCGGGCGGGTCGTGCTGTATAGTGATGCTATCTACACGCACCAACGTCCAGACTCAAGCCGCCCCCAAGCGGCGCGGAGTCGGGTTGCGTGCGCGAAGCGGAGAGGAAGCCGGCACAGCCGGCCGGGCGGGTCGGGCTGTATATCGATGGCTCCAACACGCACCAACGTCCAGACTCGAGCCGCCCCCAAGCGGCGCGGAGTCGGGTTGCGTGCGCGAAGCGGTGTGGAGGCCGCACTGCGGCTACAGGCACTGCCTGTTGTGCGCGGTGTAGGAGGCCTCTATGGCGTTGAGGACGCGCACCGGCAGCGCCAGATAGCGCGCGGGTATGTCGCTTTCGCCCGTGCGCAGCATCTTCACGAACGACTCCACCTCTCGGGCATACGCGTCGCCCATGTTGATCTCGCGGCCGCTTACGCCGCCCTTGGCCAGCACCACGCCGCCATATTTGTAGGCGCTCTCGGTGTAGTTCAGCGTGACCGCGTAGCCGGCATACTCCAGCACAGCCGCAATGCCCGCCTTCGTTTTGACCGCGTTCACCGCCACCGGATCATAGCCGAATATCGTCAGCGCGATCTCGATCAGATGGGATGAGTAGAAATAGAAGCCGCCGTAGGGATTGTCCAGACTCACCGGCGCATAGACGTTGCCGCCCAGCAGCTCGCCCTTCGCTTTGGCTTCGTCTGCCGCTTCCTTCAGCGCCAGCGTGTCCGCAATCAGCTTGAGCGAGGAGCCGCCCACCAGCGGGACGCGCTTCTCCGCCGCCAGATCGATGATCGATTTCGCCTCGGCATAGTCGTTGGCCAGCGGCTTATCGACAAAGGCCGGCTTGCCCGCCTCAATGAACGGGCGCACATAGCCCCAGTGCAGCGCGCCGTTGCGGCTGGTGACCATCACCGCATCCACCTGACGCAGCATGTCCATGGGCTTCACGATCTCAACCTGACATTTTTCGGCGATCTTCCGGCTGGCTTCCATGTCCTCGCCCCAGATCGCCGTGACGCGCACGTCGTCGTATGTCCCGGAGAGATTGAATATCTCCGAAAACGCCGCCGCGTGCGAATTTTCCGAACCGATGATGCCGATCTTAAACATAGGCTTCGTCCTCCTCAGCGCTTCATGCCGGCGTCCGGCCATTTGGGCATCGGGTTCTGGCGATGCGCTTCCTCGATGACCGCCAGCTGACGGCGCACCTGCTTTACGGTGACCGCAAGCGGTTTGTTCTCCGTCAGATGCTCGTAAATCATGGTGTAGTAGGTTTTAACCGCGTCCACAAACGCGTCCTCGCCCGCGCCGGCCACCCAGCTGTCCTCATGCCAGTTCAGCTTCTCGGTGCAGTAGGCCGGCTCGCCCGCCTCGGTGGTCAGCGGCGTGTTGATCTGACGGCGCTCGGGCGCTTCGCTCTCGAGATACCACTTCCAGTGCAGCTCCTTCTGCGTGCCGCACAGCGCGCCGCGCGTGCCCTCGATCTTGTAGGTGCCCCACGGATAGCCGTCGCAGGAGGAAATCTCCAGGTCGATCAGCGGCCTGTTCGGCATGGTCAGGATCAGCTTGACGTAATCCTCCGCGTCGCCGAACACGTTCGCGCTGTCCATCTTGCAGAAGATGTTCGGCATTTCCTCGCCGCCTAAGAGGTCGAGCGCCTGGTCGAGCGGATGGGGGCCGGTGTTGTACAGCGCGCCGGCGATGTTGTCCTGAAGGCACTGCCAGTCCCAGCGCCGGGCATAGCCGTTAAAGGCGATCGAAATCTGCACGGGCCGGCCCAGCACGCCGCTGGCCAGCACCTCCTTGACCTTCTGGAAATACGGCGCGAAGCGGCTCTGCTGGAAGATTGCCAGCATACGGCCGTGCTTCTCGGCCGCCGCCTGCATCTCATCCAGCTTTTCGGGCGAGCTGGTCGCCGGCTTCTCGCAGAGCACGTTGAAGCCGTGGTTTAAGAGATCCACCGTCACCGGATGATGCCAGGGCGTCGGCAGCGCGTTGACCACCAGGTCGATCTCCCTGCCGAACAGCGCGGTATAATCGTCGAACGTCTCACAGCCGAAAACGCGCGCGGCCTTTTCGCGGCGCTCGGGCAGTCTGTCTACCACATAGGCCACCTCAAAGCGCTCCGTGTCGCGCAGAAGGTGCTTGCCGTGGATGGCATAGCCGCTGCGTCCCTGCCCCAGCAGGGCAACCTTCAGCCTTTTCATAGGTTTCGTCACTGTCCTTTCCCAATTATATAAGTGCCTTGAATAACAAATCCGTCCCGCTGCCCGCCCGCGTCTGCCGGCGCTATGCTTGCACAATACGGCCATAGCGTCAGGCCGCATCGCCGGTTCAGTCAGGGGGCGCGTAACATCTGCGCAGCCAATCGCCGCGCCGACGTGCGTCTGTTCTACCGTGCGGCTTCCTGGATGCGCAGCACCGCGCGCTGGGAGGCGAATATGTCCCTCTGCGCGTCCGCGTCGAAGGGGCGCAGGAAATCGTCCAGCCAGCCGCCGTGAACCGGCGCGGCTTCGAGCGTTTCGATCGCATTTTCCCGCACGGCCAGCGTGACGCGCGGCTCGCCCGCTCTGAACTCGAGCGCGCCCGCGTCGCCCCAGAGGGTGAAGCGCCAGTAGGAGGGCATCGAAAAGGCCGTCGCGGTCTGCGCGGCGTAGGACACGTCGGCCGCCACGCCCATGCCGCCGTCAAACTCGGCCATGAACTGCGCGCAGTCCTTAAAATCGGGGGTCTTGACCGCGAAGGCGTTCCATGTGCGCGCGGCCACGGGACGCACGAATTCCGCGCCGGTGATATAGCGGATGGCGTCGATTCCGTGGATGGCGATGTCGTTGATCGTGCCGCCGTGCTTGCCCGCTTCGAAATACCACATCGGGCGCACGCCGTAGGAGAGCGGATGCTGGCCGGTAAAATCGACCGCGTGGATCGTCCCCAGACGGCCCTCGCACACCAGCCGCCGCGCCAGATTGACCGCGGGGTCATAGCGCAAATCGAGCATACACTGGACGCGCAGATGCTTTTCAAGCGAGAGAGCTTCGATTTCGTCCAGCTCGCGCTGAGAGACGCACAGCGGCTTGTCGCAGATCACGCTCTTTCCGGCCCTCAGCGCGCGGACAATGCGGTCGCGGCGAATGCCGTAATAGTCGCCCACGGCCACCGCGTCGACCGTCTCGTCGGCCAGCAGCGCGTCGAAGCTGTCGTAAAACGGCGCGTCCATGCGCCCTTTCGCCTCGGCGCGCGCGGCCTCATCCTCTTCCCACGCGCCGGCGATCGTCACGTCCGGATGCTTCATCGCCGCGTCGTACAGGCCGAAAATGTGGCCGTGCCGCAGTCCCGCAAACGCCAGCTTCATCGCGCGCTTCCTCCCCGCTTAAAGCCGGTCAGCCGCGCGCCGCTGTCCCTATCGACATAGAGCGCCGCGTGCGGGCACAGGCGCAGCGCCGTGGCGGGGCAGTGCGCGCCGATTTCGCCGTACACCGTGCGATAGACCGCCTCGGCCTTGGTCGCGGCGGGCACGATGCAGAAGTGATAGTCCGCGTTCATCAGCGCGGGGATGGTCAGCGTGAGCGCGTGGGTGGGCACATCCTCGATTCTGGCAAAGCAGCCGTCGTGTACCTGCTGCATCCGGCACTTTTCGTCCAGACTGACGCGCTTGACCAGCAGGGGATCGTCAAAATCGGCCTCGCGAGGGTCGTTGAAGGCGATGTGGCCGTTCTCGCCGATGCCCAGGCACACGATGTCCACGCCCTCCCTAATCAGCGCCGAATAGCGCGCGCACTCCGCGTCGATGTCGGCAGCGCCGCCGTTAATAAAATGCACGGCTCCAAACGGCGCGCGGTCGAACAGAGAGCGGCGCAGGAAGTTGCCGAAGCCCTGCGGCGCGTCGGCGCTCAGGCCGACATACTCGTCCATGTGGAAGGCCACGATGCGGGAAAAGTCGATATCCTCGGCGACAAGCGCGTCGAGAAATTCGTTCTGGCTGGGCGCGGCGGCGAAGATCATGCGCACCGTGTCCTTTTCTTTAAGCAGCGATTTGACGGCCAGCGCAGTCTCATGCGCGGCGGTGCGGCCCATCTCGAGCCGCGTCTCATAGCGATTGACGGTAAAATTGGAAAACAGCGCCATAGCGTATCGTCCTCCTGATTGAGCGGTTGACGCCAGAATCCAGCGTTACGTCTATCATACCGCCAAACGCGCCAAATTTCAAGGTTATTTTACATATTCCTGAAAAATGTGCGCCGCCGCGGAGGCGCGCGAGGGCATTATCCGGGCAGGCGGCGGGGCGATGTTCCGCGCTGACGCGGCAATATGCCGGCGTGAATGATGGGTTAGTGAATCGCGGGCCGGCGCGGCGTTGCGTTTGGCCGGTTTTAGCTCCGGCTGGAGGGATTGCGCGCGCGGGGGCTGTTCTGCGGAGCGATGCGGCTCGCGCGCGGGGGCTGTGTTCGTCCTGTGCCGGTCGTGCAGTTCTATCGGAATGTTTTATGTTCGGCTCATGCCGGTCATGCGTTCCTGTTGGAATGTCGTGTGTTCGTTCGCGCCCATCATACGTTCCTATCGGGATGTCTTATGCTCGATCACGCCTGCTGTTTGCCGCATAGCGCCAAACAGAACGGCTTGCGATATGTTCCGTTCCTATTCCGCCGTGGGTCGTGATCGCCATTCGTGCGTTCTCAATGGCCGTGCGCTTATCGGACTTGGTGGGTTCATTTCGGGCTTGCGCGTTTCTTTAGGGCGATCCCGACGGAGAACGAAGGGACGAGGGAACGCGGGGGACGCGGAAAACGGAGTCGGCGGCGCGGTGTGGGCGCGTTTTTGCGTGGACATATTGGCTTTGCCATGCTTTCCGCGGGGAGTACGCTGGGGCTACGCGCCCCAGACTGCGCCAAGGAGACTCGTCTCCCTGGACTCTCTTCATTTGATTCGCGGCGTGGGTGCGTTTCACGCGGCGAAGGGCACTCGGGTATAACGAAGACTTGACCGGCTCTGATAAGCGGAGGGCACACTGCGGCTGGCCGGACGGGTCGTGTTGTATATCGATGTTACCAACCCGCTCTATCGGAGACTTGCCAAACTCCGATTTATGGTTTGGCAAGTCGTGTGGTGTCCGGCGGCAGCAAGTGGAAGCGGGCACCGCCCGCCGGCCTTACATAGATTTGATGTTTCGCCGGTAATCGATTTGACGAGATTCGGGTATTATAACAATCGTTGGAAGAGAAAAGGAATGAAGAGAGAGAAAAGGAGTGTGTTCCTCAATGAAGAAGATCATGACAATGGTTCTGGCGCTGGTTCTGGCTCTGGGCGTGATGAGCGCCTGCTCCGCCGACAAGCTGAGCGGCAGCGTGGCCACCGACGGCTCCACCTCGATGGAGAAGGTCATCGGCGTGCTGGGCGAATCGTTCATGGAGACGAACCCCGACGTCAGCTTCACCTACAACCCCACCGGCTCCGGCTCCGGCATCACCGCCGTTTCCGAAAAGCGCTGCGACATCGGCCTGTCCAGCCGCGCGCTGAAGGATGAGGAAAAGAACAATGGCCTGACCGAAACCGTGCTCGCCTACGACGGCATCGCCATCATCGTCAATCCCGAAAACGCGATCAGCGACCTGAGCGTCGAGGACATTGCCAAGATCTACACCGGCGAAATCACCAACTGGAAGGATCTCGGCGGCGCGGACGCTGAAATCGTCGTCATCGGCCGCGAGGCTGGCAGCGGCACCCGCGACGGCTTCGAGTCCATCACCGGCACCAGCGAAAAGTGCGTCTATCGCCAGGAGCTGACCTCCACCGGCGACGTCATCACCACCGTCTCCCAGAACCCCGACGCCATCGGCTACGCCTCCCTGTCCGCCGTTAAGGACACCGTCAAGGCCCTGACCGTGGGCGGCGTCGCCCCCACCGAGGACACCGTTAAGGACGGCAGCTACGTCGTGCAGCGCCCCTTCGTGCTGGTCACCCGCACCGATGAAAAGCTAAACGACGCCGCGCAGGCCTTCTTCGACTACGCCACCTCCGCCGACGCCGTGGAGCTGATCGCCAAGGCGGGCGCCGTGAGCGCTTACGTTGATCCTGAGGCCGCCGACGCGACTGCTGAACCCACCAAGTAAATCAACCTGGAACTCCCCCGGCGGCTGTGCCGCTTCCACCTGCTGCCGCTCATTGCAGCACGACTTGCCCGGCCAGCCGCAGTGCGGCTTCCACTTGCTGCCGCCGGACACCACACGACTTGCCCGACCAGCCGCAGTGCGGCCTCCACTTGCCCACTTGCTGCCGCCGGACACCACACGACTTGCCCGGCCAGCCGCAGTGCGGCTTCCACTTGCTGCCGCCGGACACCACACGACTTGCCCGACCATAAATTGGAGTCGGGCAAGTCTCCGATAGAGCGAAGTCGGCGGCTGTGCGGCCTCCACTTATTAGAGCCGGTCAAGTCTTCGATAGAGCGAAGTCGGCGACTGTGCGGCCTCCACTTATTGGAGCCGGTCAAGTCTCCGATTGTACTGAGTCGGCAGGCAGACTGTGCCGGTTCCGCTTGCTGCCGCTCAATGCAGCACGACTTGCCCGACCATAAATTGGAGTCGGGCAAGTCTCCGATAGAGCGAAGTCGGCGGTCGGCAGTGCCGGTTCCGCTTGTCAGTCGCATAGAACACGACTTGCCCGACCAGCCGCGGTGCGGCCTCCGCCTATTAGCGTCGGGCAAGTCTCTCCGCGTCCCTGAGCTTTGCAGGATACTCCCCCGCCAATAAACATTGAGAGGATCTGAGTCATGAAAGTAACCAGAAAGCGCCTTGTGGAGGACATTATACACGGCCTGTTCCTCATCATGGGGCTGATCGCCGTGGGCTGCGTGCTGATGATCTCGGTCTATCTGATCATCGCCGGCCTGCCCGCCATCCGCAAGATCGGTCTGTTCAATTTCCTCTTCGGTGAAAAGTGGGCCTCCACCGCCGCCGAGCCGAAATTCGGCATACTGCCCTTCATACTCACCAGCGTTTACGGCACGGCGGGCGCGATCGTGCTGGGCGTTCCGGTCGGCTTCATGACGGCGGTCTATCTCGCCAAGATGGCCCCCCGCCGCGTGCGCGCCGTCATGGAGAGCGCCGTGAGCCTGCTCTCCGGCATCCCCTCCGTAGTCTACGGCCTTGTGGGCATGCTGGTGCTGGTGCCGTTCATCCGCAAAACGTTCCATGTGCCCGACGGCGCGGGACTTCTGGCCGCCATGGTCGTGCTGGCGGTCATGATCCTGCCCTCGATCATCAAGGTATCGCTGACCGCGCTGGACGCCGTGCCCAGGGAGTATGAGGACGCGTCGCTCGCGCTGGGGGCGACTCCGGTCGAGACGTGGTTCCGCGTATCCGTGCCCGCGGCCCGCAGCGGCATTGCGGCGGCGGTCGTGCTGGGCGTGGGGCGCGCCATCGGCGAGGCCATGGCCGTCATGATGGTGTCGGGCAACGCGCCGAATATGCCCGGCCTGTTCGAGAGCGTGCGCTTCCTCACAACCGCCGTGGCCAGCGAGATGTCCTACTCGAGGGCTTGCAGCGGCAGGCGCTGTTCTCCATCGCGCTGGTGCTGTTTCTGTTCATCATGCTGATCAACGCCGCGCTCAACTTCTTCCTTAAGCGGAACGGAGTGGGTCTCAAAAAGGGAAAGGCCCGAGGGCGAGCGAATTTCTTGTCAGCTCAAGGCAAAGACCCGAAGGTTTAGCGGCGCTAAATCGAGGGGCTTTAACGCAGAGATGGCAAAAAAGGCGCCGTCCTCGCGCCTTAAGGAATTTTTGAGACACACTCGGGAGGGTAAATGATTATGAAACTAATCAAGCAGCTTGCATCCGCCCTCGTCCGTCAGGCCGAGCGGGAGGTCGTTTTGCGCGCGTCGGCGCTGGACGCACAGAAGCGGGAGGAACGCCATGAGCAATAATGTGAAACGAAGGCGCGCCGCATACGGCTTCGTCATGCGCTTTCTGATGCGCCTGTGCGCCGCCCTGACCGCGGCGCTGGCTCTGTTTCTGGTGGGCTATGTGCTCTATAAGGGCCTGCCCAACGTCACATGGAAGCTGCTCTCGACAAAGCCCAGCTATCTGACCGAGTCCATCGGCATACTGCCCGACATTCTCAACACGCTCTATGTCATGATGGCCTCGCTGCTGATCGTGCTGCCGCTGGGCGTGTGCGCGGCGATCTATCTGACCGAATACGCCGGAAACAGCCGCCTTTCGCGCGTGATTGAATACGCCGCCGAGACGCTCTCCGGCATCCCGTCGATCATATACGGCCTTGTGGGTATGCTGGTGTTCTGCCAGTTTTTGGGAATGCAGACCTCGCTGATGGCCGGCGCGATGACGCTCGCCATCATGAACCTGCCCACCGTCATGCGCACGACGCAGGAGAGCCTCAAGACCGTGCCCCAGAGCTACCGCGAGGGCGCGTTCGGTCTGGGCGCGGGCAAGTGGCGCGTCATCCGCACCGTGGTCATGCCCGGCTGCGTGGACGGCGTGATCACCGGCTGCATCCTGTCCATCGGCCGCATCCTCGGCGAATCGGCGGCGCTCCTGTTCACGGCGGGCTTTGCGCACGCCTTAAACGGCGTGTGGAAGGGCCTGCACAGCGCGGGCGCGACGCTCACCGTGGCCCTCTACGTCTACGCCAAGGAGCAGGGCGAATTCGCCGTGGCCTTCGCCATCGCGGCGATACTGATGATTTTGACGCTCATCGTCAACGGCGCGGCGGCGCTGATCGGCGCGTCCTTTAAGAGGAGGAGAAGCCTGTGAGCGACATACTGACCGTTAAAGACCTCAATCTCTGGTATACGCCCGCCCAGCAGGCGCTGAAGGACGTGAGCGTGAACATCCCCGAGCACGCCATCACCGCGCTGATCGGCCCCTCAGGCTGCGGCAAATCGACGTTTTTGAAAACGCTCAACCGCATGAACGACCTGATCCCCGGCGTGGTCATCAAGGGCGAGGTGAAATACCGCGATCTGGACATATTCGCGCCCTCGACCGACGTGTGCGAATTGCGCCGCGAGATCGGCATGGTGTTCCAGAAGCCCAACCCCTTTCCCATGAGCATATACGACAACATCGCCTACGGCCCGCGCACCCACGGCATACGCGCGCGCGCAAAGCTCGACACGCTGGTCGAGGAATCGCTGCGCGGCGCGGCGCTCTGGGATGAGGTGAAGGATCGCCTGAAGAAGAGCGCGCTCGGCCTGTCGGGCGGCCAGCAGCAGAGGCTGTGCATCGCAAGAGCCCTGGCCGTCAAGCCGCAGATCCTGCTCATGGACGAGCCGACCAGCGCGCTCGACCCCATTTCCACCGCGAAAATCGAGGAGCTGGCCTTGCAGCTGAAGCAGAACTATACTATAATTATGGTGACGCATAATATGCAGCAGGCCGTCCGCATTTCCGACTGCACGGCGTTCTTCCTGCTGGGCGAGCTGATCGAGTTCGGCGCGACCGACGCGATCTTCTCTCAGCCGCAGGACAAGCGCACAGAGGACTACATTACGGGGAGGTTCGGCTGATATGATTCGCTCTCGTTTTGACGAGCAGCTGGAGCTGCTCAACCGCGAACTGATTGAGATGGGCGCGCTGTGCGAGCAGGTAATCTCCATGGCGGCGCGCGCTCTGATGAGCGGCGACACCAAGCTGGCCGCGCAGATCACGCCGCTGGACGGCGAAATCGACCAGATGGAGCGCGACGTGGAATCCCGCTGCCTGAAGCTGCTGCTCCAGCAGCAGCCGGTCGCGAAGGACCTGCGGCAGGTGTCGGCGGCGCTCAAGATGGTCACGGACATGGAGCGCATCGGCGATCAGGCCTCCGACATCGCGGAGATCATCGGCTTTCTGCACGGCCGCGGCGGCGAGGACTGCGCGTTCATCGGCCAGATGGGCGAGGCGACCATCCGCATGGTCTCAGGCAGCATAGACGCGTTTGTGCGCCGCGATACGAAGCTGGCCGACGAGGTGATCGCCCACGACGACATTGTGGACGCGTATTTTCTCAAGGTCAAGACCGCGCTGATCCAGTATATCGCCGCCTCGCCCGACGACGGCGAATACGCGCTCGATCTGCTCATGATCGCCAAATATTTTGAACGCATCGGCGATCACGCCGTGAACATCGCCGAGTGGGTGCTGTTCTCGGTCACCGGCGTTCACAAAGGAGACTGATTTCCCATGAAAATCTGGTGCGTTGAGGACGACGCGAGCATCCGCGACATCGAAATCTACACGCTCAATTCCACCGGCTTCGAGGCGCGCGGCTTCGAAAACAGCGAGGACTTCTTTGCCGCGCTGGCGCAGGAAACGCCCGATCTGGTCATACTGGACGTGATGCTGCCCGGCATGGACGGCGTGTCGATCCTGCGCAAGATGAAGGACAGCGCCGCCACAAAGCGGCTGCCCGTCATCATGGCCACGGCCAAGGGCATGGAATACGACAAGATCCAGTCGCTCGATCTGGGCGCGGACGACTATCTGGTCAAGCCCTTCGGCATGATGGAGATGGTCTCCCGCGTGCGGGCCGTGCTGCGCCGCTGCGCCCCGCTGGGCGAGGGCAACCTGCTCAGGGCCGGCAATCTCACTGTCAATCTGGACGAACGTACCGTGACGGCGAACGGCAATCGCGTGAACCTCACCTTCAAGGAGTTTGAGCTCTTGAAGCTCTTCCTCTCCCACCCCAAGATGGTGTTCACGCGCGATCAGCTGCTTTCAAACGTCTGGAACATCGACTATGCCGGCGAGACGCGCACCGTGGACGTCCACATCCAGACGCTGCGCCAGAAGCTGGGCGACTGCGGCCGCATGATTGAGACGGTGCGCAACGTCGGCTACCGGCTGGAGGACGGCGTATGACCGAGAAAATCTTCCGATCGATCATTCTGACCGCCGTGATCGTGCTCATCGGCTGCTTCATCGCCGTGGGTACGGTGCAGTACGGCTATTTTACCAATTTGCAGCGGCAGGAGCTTACCGCCGAGCTGAATCTGGCCGCCCCCTCCGTTGAGCGCGACGGACTGGACTATCTTGAAAGCCTCGAGGACACGGCCAGCCGCGTCACCTGGGTGGCCGCCGACGGCCGCGTGCTGTTCGATTCCGACGCGAGCGCCGACGAGATGGACAATCACGCCGACCGCAGCGAGATCGCCGAGGCGCTTGAAACCGGCAGCGGCGAGAGCGAGCGCTACTCGGCCACGATGACCGAAAAGACGCTCTACATGGCCCGGCGGCTGGCAGACGGCAGCGTGCTGCGCGTATCCTCCGCCTTTTACACGATATTGACCGTGGCGCTCGGCTCCATGCAGGCGTTCTTCGCCATATTGCTGGCGGCCATCGCGGTGAGCGTGCTGCTGGCGCGGCGCCTGTCAAGGCGCATCATCACGCCGCTCAACACGCTCGACCTTCAGCACCCGCTGGACAACGACGCTTACGAGGAGCTTTCTCCGCTGCTCAAGCGCATCGACCAGCAGAACAGGCGCATCGAGGCGCAGGTGGCCGAGCTGAAGCGGCGGCAGGACGAATTTTCCGCCGTCACCCGCAGCATGAACGAGGGACTGGTGCTGCTGAACGCCGAAAACCATGTGCTGAGCCTCAATCCCGCCGCCATGCGCCTGTTTAACGCGGGCGAGGACTGCGTGGGGCGCGATTTCGTGACCGTGAGCCGCGACGTACCGGTGACAAACGCCGTGCGCGACGCGCTCTCCACGGGACGCGGCGCGGCGCAGCTTGAACGCGGCGAGCGCATCTATCAGATCGAGTGCAGCCGCATCGAATCGGACGGCGCGATCCTGGGCGTGGCGCTGGTGGCGTTCGACACCACGGAGCGCGCGCAGGCCGAGCAGATGAAGCGCGAATTCACCGCGAACGTCTCGCATGAATTAAAAACGCCGCTGCAATCGATCATGGGCAGCGCCGAGCTGCTGGAAAACGGCCTTGTGAAGAGCGAGGATCAGCCGCGCTTCATCGAGCGCATCCGCAGCGAGGCCGCGCGCCTCATGGCGCTCATCGAGGACATCATCCGCCTGTCCGAGCTGGACGAGGGCGCGGCGGTGCCGATGGAGGCGGTCGATCTCCTCTCCGTCGCCAAAGACGCGGCCGACACGCTTCAGGAGAGCGCGAATAAAAAGAACGTGACCCTCGCGCTCGAGGGCGAGAGCGCCCCGATACAGGGCGCGCCGCGGCTGATCTACGAGATCGCCTACAACCTCTGCGACAACGCCATCCGCTACAACCGCGAGGGCGGCCATGTAAGCGTCCGCGTGCAGCCGGAAAACGGATACGCGCTGCTCGAGGTGGCCGACGACGGCATCGGCATCCCGGAGGAGCACCAGCGCCGCGTGTTCGAGCGCTTCTACCGCGTGGACAAGAGCCACTCGCGCGCGTCGGGCGGCACGGGGCTGGGCCTGTCGATTGTCAAGCACGCCGCCGCGCTCCATCACGCCGAGATTGAGCTGAAGAGCGAAGTGGGCAAGGGCACGACGATCTCCGTGCGCTTCCCGATGGAATAAGCGAAAATGGAAGTATCCCTCGCCTGATTGATTATGCGATCGGGCGGGGGATGTACGCAAAAACCGCATCGACCGGTTCCCTTTGCGGGAGCGGGCGACGCGGTTCCTTTTTTCACAGGCGGCTTACATGGAGATCCAGCCAAAGGCGTTGGCGATGGAGCTGATGAGGATGATCGCCGCGAAAATGGGGCACAGATAGCGGATCATGGCGTTGAAGATTCTCTTCCGGCGGAACGCGCCGCCGTTCAGCGTGACCTCCTGCTCGATGCGCTCAACGCCGATCACCCGCGAGACGAGAATGCAGCTGGCGATGGCGGCGATGGGCATCATGACGGAATTGGTCAGGAAATCGAAGAAATCCAGGAACTGCATGCCCAGTATTGTGACGCTCGAAAGCGGGCCGTAGCCCAGGCTGGACAGGCTGCCCAGCAGCACCATCGAGACGCCCATGACGGCGGTGGATTTTCTGCGGCTCCAGCCCAGCTCATCCTGCAGCGTCGAGACGGCGCTTTCGGTGAGCGCGATGGAGCTGGTGAGCGCGGCGAAGAGCACCAGCAGGAAGAACGCGACGCCGATCGCCGTGCCCATGCCCATGGAGTCGAAGACCTTGGGGATGGTGATGAACATCAGCGACGGGCCGGCCTTGAGCGCGGAGGGATCGCCGCCGGAGAACGAGAACACCGCGGGGATGATCATCAGCCCGGCCATGATGGCGATGGCCGTGTCGAAAACCTCCACATTGCGGGTGGAATCCTCTATGGAGACGTCCTTTTTCATGTACGAGCCGAATGTGATGAGTATGCCCATGGCGATGGAGAGCGAATAGAACATCTGCCCCATGGCGGCGACCACCGTCATCCACGAAAAGTTCTTCGGATTGGGCACGAGGAAATACCTGACGCCCTCCAGCGCGCCGGGACGGGTGACGGAATAGGCGGCGATGACCAGCGACAGCAGCACGAGGATGGGCATCATGACCTTGGAGACGCGCTCGATGCCGTTTTCAACGCCGGCGAAGATGATGATCAGCGTCAGCGCCGCAAAGATGAGGAAGCACAGCTCCGAGGAGAAGCCGCCCGAGATAAAGGCGCTAAAATAGCCGTCCGCGGCCACGAGATGCGCCTGACCCAGCAGATATTCGGCCAGATACTTGATGACCCAGCCGCCGATGACCGAATAATAGGGCACGATCAGTATGGGGATAACGGCGTTGATCCAGCCGCCGAAGCGCAGAGCGGGCCGATTGCCGAAGGACTTATACGCGCCGACGGGGCTTTTGCCGGTCATGCGGCCGATGGAGGTTTCGGCGACGATCATCGTATAGCCGAAGGTCATGGCCAGGACGATATAGACCAGCAGGAAAATGCCGCCGCCGTACTTTGCGGCCAGATAGGGGAAGCGCCAGATGTTCCCCAGCCCGACGGACGCGCCCGCCGCGGAAAGGATAAAGCCGATTTTGCCCG
>SFOF01000069.1 GCA_004552515.1 Clostridiales bacterium | reverse complement strand
TACGACGGCGCGACCACCGCCCCCAAGGGCTCAGCCGCCAACCGCGGCGAATCGCTCGCCATCCTCGGCGAGGAAACGTATAAGCTCTCCACCGGCGAGGAAACCGGCGCGCTGCTGGATTTCCTCTATGAGAACCGCGCGTCGCTCGATGAGGCGCATAACCGCATGGTCGAGCTGATGCGCAAAAGTCTCGTCGAGCTGCGCGCCATCCCCATGGACGAATACACCGCCTATCAGCGGCTCGTGACCGAATCCGAGGACGTCTGGCACACCGCCAAGGAGACGAACAACTACGCGATCTTCGCGCCCTATATCGACAAAATCGTCGCCGCGCTCAAGAAGCAGGCCGGCTATATCGCGCCGGATAAGGATCCCTACGACTACTGGCTCAATAACTATGAAGAGGGTCTCGACCGCAAGACCTGCGATCAGTTCTTCGAGACGCTGCGCGCGCGGCTCATGCCGCTGGTGAAGGCCGTCTGCGACGCCGCGCCCGTGGACGACCGCTGCCTGCACGGCGATTTCCCGATCGAAAAGCAGCGCGCGCTGTCCGACGACCTGATGGCGCTCATCGGGCTTGACCGCGCGCATTGCGGCATCGGCGAAACCGAGCATCCCTTCACCACCAGCTTCACCAAGTACGACGCGCGCATCACCACGCGCTATGAGCGCGAGAACTTCGCTTCGTCCATGTACAGCGTCATCCACGAGGGCGGCCACGCGCTCTACGACACCCATCCCGCCGACGAATTCGCCTACACCGTGCTGGGCGGCGGCGTGTCCATGGGCATCCATGAGAGCCAGTCGCGCTTCTACGAAAACCTGCTGGGCAGAAGCCGCGCCTTCATCGGCCATATCGCGCCCAGGCTGCGCGCGCTTTTCCCCAGCCTGAACGACGTGGACGACGAAACGCTCTACCGCGCCATCAACAAGGCCCAGCCCTCCCTCATCCGCACCGAGGCCGACGAGCTGACCTACTGCCTGCACGTCATGGTGCGCTATGAGCTGGAAAAGAAGCTGTTCTCCGGCGAGCTGACCGCCAAAGACCTGCCCGCGGCCTGGAACGCGCTCTATAAGGAATATCTCGGCGTGGACGTGCCCTCCGACCGCGAGGGCGTGCTTCAGGATTCGCACTGGTCGGGCGGCGCGTTCGGCTACTTCCCCAGCTATGCGCTCGGCTCGGCCTACGGCGCGCAGCTGCTGGAAAAGATGAAGGAAACCGTCGATGTGGACGCGTGCCTGGAAAAGGGCGATTTCGCCCCCATCAACGCCTGGCTGGAGGACAAAATCTGGCGCTTCGGCTCGCTCTATAAGCCGGGCGAGCTGTTTGAAAGAGCCGCCGGCGCAAAGTTCAACCCCGACTATTACGTCAACTACCTGACGGAAAAATACAGCCCCAAGGCGTAACGCCCCGATAAAACACGCGATCCTCCCCGCGACCGCTCTTTCACTGCGATCACGGGGAGGATGCTTTATGACGGGCTGCCGTGTTCCCGGTGAGAGAGCGTCCCCCGGCAGATACACGCTGCAAATCGACGCGCCCGCCATGCAGCGCCTTGCCGCAGGCGCAGCCATGCCCCGATAAAACGCACGATCCTCCCCGCGACCGCTCTTTCACTGCGATCACGGGGAGGATGCTTTATGACGGGCAGCGGAACCGGCTACCGCCGCAGCTCGTACATATCGAACAGATCGAGCGCACGGGCGGTAAAGCGCGTCTCATCGCCGTCGCGCTCGAAAGGAACCCTTTCGCCCTCCGGCAGACGCACGACCTCCCGAATGTCGCCGCAGCGCAGCGATACGCTGAACGCGGGCAGCGCGCCCTCAAAATCGCTGTTCAGCCGCGCGATATTCACGCGCACAGCGTTTTCGTCCTCGAACGCCGTCAGCTCGACGATGCGCGGCGCGCCGGTATGCAGCCGGCTTTCAAAGCCCATGAGCGCGAGCAGACGGCACAGCGTCTCGCCATAGACCGCCTGCCGCTCCTTTTCGATCGGCTGAGCGCTCCAGATCACCTCGCCCCGCCCCACGCGCCGCCGCACCACCGCGGGCCAGTCGGTCATAACGCCCGGCGGGTTCGAGTGGATGGACGCATAGCGCGGTGTATTCTGGATGGTGTAGGGCAGCTTTATGCGCGCCAGCACCTGCGCGTCCTCCGGCAGGCGGCCCAGGATCGGCGCGTCGCCGTCGAACGGCAGCGGATAATCGGCGTTAAAATCCGCAAACAGCGCTTCCCGTCCGCTTTCCGGCGCGAGATAGGTCACCGTTTCGCCGGTAAAGCCGGTCACGCGCGTTCCCAGCAGCGCCTCGACCAGCGCGCCGTCCTCGCCACCGGAGAAATACAGCCGACCGCCCGCCGTCACATAATCGACGAGCGCGGCGCGTTCCTCATCGCTCAGGCAGCGCAGCATGGGCGCGATGAGCGCCGGATAGCGGGAGAGCGATTTCATCTGCCGGTGCCCCGCCACGCCGCAGAGGATATGCCTTTCCAGCATATGCCGCGCCGCGCCGAGCGCCGCATGGTGATTGGAGAACGTCATGCCGCGCCGCAGCGCCTTCGACGGCAGATGATAGACGATGCCCACGTCGCAGAGCATATCGCCGGTGAGATACGGCTCGTAAGGCTCTTCCTTGGCGAACACCTCGCCCAGCAATCGGTAAAAGCGCCTGTCCATCGTGCCCACGGGATCGATCGCGTCGATCGCCAGCGACGCGCCGTGATGCGCGCACGTCAGCATGACGGCTGTTTCCAGCTCGCGGCGGGATTTCGTCAGGGTATGCTTCGTCAGGTTGGGATCGCAGCGGACGATCATATATTCGAACGGCTGATGCGCGCTCGCCGCGCTGAAATACTTGCAGGTGAACGACTGCTCGTAGATGCCGCCGGTCAGATCGCCGCCGGTATAATCACAGGCCGCGTTGACCTCGTCGCCGATGGCCGCCTCCGCACCGCTGGCGATCGAGCAGGCGAAGTTCTGCTCCACGCTGATTCCCGGCCTGAGCGCCTTTGTGCAGCCGGTCACCGCCTGTGCGAACTCGCCCATCCAGGCGCGGCGGCGTTCGAGCAGCTTCTCCCACGCGGCGCCCTCCCGCGCCGAGGGGATTTCGCCGCCGACCTCACGCGCCCAGCGCGCGCGACAGGCCGGGCAATAGCAGACCTGCGGCCAGAACGGCATATCGTAGAACATTCCGTCCCCGTCGAAATAGTCCAGCATTTCGCGGATCTGCGCGAACACGAACGCGCGGTAATCGGCGTTATTGGGGCAGCACAGTCCGTAGCGGCTGCCCAGATCGCGCTGGGAGCGCCCGTTTTCATCGACCATGCGCCAGCCGGGGTGCGTATCGTGCGCCCAGGTGTTATAGATCAGGCTGTAGTAGCCCACGACGCCCATGCCCTTTTCGCGGCAGAGCGCGGTCAGGCGGCGCATGGCGTCGGGATCCTTTTCGAAGGCGCGGTGCATCCGGCCGGTTTTCGTCGGAAAGTTGCACAGTCCCGTATGGGATTGCAGATAGAGCATGGGCATATTGATATGCGCCAGCGAGAGATTCTCGGCGTAGTCTTCGCTCGAGAAGCGGCTGAGGAACGCGTCGCTCCAATCGTCGATGTGCATATCCAGCAGGTGCCGCCGGAAGCGACGTTCATACCACTGTGTCATGGCGATTCTCCTTACTGTCGTTCTTTGTCCGCGCGGGGGCTGGTCTGCGGGGCGGTGTTCCGCGCTGACGCGAAGATGCGATATTCCGCTTTATGGGATCGTGAATTGCGGGCCGGCGCGGCGTCGCGTTTTGGCCGGTTATAGCTCCGGCAGAGGGGATTGTGCGCGGGGGCTGGTCTGCGGGGCGGTGTGGTTCTCTCGCGGCGAGGGCCGTTCGGGGATAACGGAAACCTTGAACGTTCTAGATGAACGGCCGGCGATCCAGCACCAGCTTCAGCGGCACGCTCGTCTCAATCTCGCCGGGCAGCGCCTGCTGAAGCTCCGCCAGCGCGCACACCGCGCCGAAAAGCATATGCAGATCGTTGAACGGCTCCGATTTCGTCTCGTCCTCCGCCTCCAGATACTCGACAAAAATGCGGCTCATCGCGCGCAGCCTGTCCTTCGCCTCCCAGAAGCGATGGGGCGTCTGCCGCGTCGCGCGGTTGAGACAGTACACCCAGTCGATCTCGCAGAATCCGCACGTCCGCGCAAAGCAGGGCGACAGCTCCTCGAAATGATGATCGTACAGCTCAATACAGCTGTCGATCATCCGCTCGGGATACGGCATGGGACGGCGCGCGTATTCATGATTGAACATATAGTGGAACCAGCCGTACAGATGGTGCGGCAAACTGTCCTGCCCGTGCTTCGTGCCGTAGCTGATGCCCGTCTGCGGATCGCAGCGCGTGTCCAGCCACTCAAAATAGTGCCGCTGCCACTCGAGATCGACGCTGCGCGTGATCGTCAGCGCCGCGAACAGCCCCGCGCCCTGATGCGACTGCGGCCACGGTTTATGCTCCCAGTCCAGATGCTCGAGGAAATCGTCCAGCAGCGCCGTGTCGCGATAGGGCAGCATGGCCGTGAGTGGATGCAGCGGGCGCGCGTCGAACAGTTCCAGCGCGGCGGTCACGTGCGCCGTCGTGTGGAAGGGATGGTGCGTGTGCTCATGGAACAGGCCCGTCTCGGGATCCTGCATGGCCTGCATCGTCCGGATCCAGCAGGCGCGTTTGTCCGCGTCGCCCTCAAAGCGGCCGATGGTGTAGAGGATGTTGGCCGCATCGGCGCAGCCGTATTCGTTCACGCCCATCTTGCGGCTTCCCGCCTCGTCCTGCCACAGATAGCGGCTATATGCGCCCTCGGACAGACGGTGCGCCTGCACGGTGCGCTCAATTTTTGCAACGATCGAATCAGCGTTCAATCGCTTCGCCTCCCTGCTTTTTTCTGAATTATAACATACAGCCGGACAGGGGCGCAATCATTGCGGCAAATATATTTTGGCAAAACGCGGTCAATGGATTTTTGAGGCCCGGCCAAAGCTCATGTTGACAAATCAACAATCCAATGCTATAATGTCTCCGAATGTTGACTTATCAACATCGTGTAAGGAGGATACGCGCCGTGGAAACGCGTTATAAAACGTTTACCGGCCTGATGACGCGGCTCATGCGCAGCATCAGGCGCATCAAGGCGGACGAGATGGCGGATTTTCAGCTGAAAGGGCCGCACGTCTCCTGTCTGTATTATCTCTACGACGAGGGCGATATGACCGCCGCGACGCTGTGCGAAAAGTGCGGCGAGGACAAGGCAGCGCTTTCCCGCGCGCTGGAAACGCTCGGCGAGGGTGGCTATATCCGGCGCGGCGAGACACGCTACAAGAACCTGATCAGCCTGACCGAGAAGGGGCGCGGCATATGCGAGGAGATCGCGCGGCGCATTGACAGCGTGGTGGCGGAAGCGGGCGCAGGGCTCAGCGAGGATGAGCGCGCGGCCATGTACCGCGCCCTCGGCACAATCTGCCAGAATCTGGAGGCCGTCTGCGAGCGGAAGCGGGAGGAAGCATGAGCGTAAGAATTATTGTCGATACGGGCGCGGATATGCGCGATGAAATCCTTGATCAGGTTCAAATTATGCCGCTGATCGTGCGCTTCGGCGATCGGGAACTGACCGGCTGCAGCCCCGCGGACAAGCGGGCGTTCTACGAGCTGCTGCTCTCGAGCGAAACGCTGCCCACAACCAGCCAGGCCACGCCCGATATGTTCGCGCGCGCGTTTGAAGAGGCGCGCCGTGCGGGCGACGAGGTTGTGGCGATCACGATTTCCTCCGGCCTGTCGGGCACCTATCAGAGCGCGTGCCTCGCGGCGGCGGAATTCGACAATGTATTCGTCGTGGACAGTCTGACGGCGACTGTGGGCGAGGGCGCGCTTGCCGAATACGCCACAGTCTGCCGCGCGCAGGGCATGACGGCGGCGGAGATTGCCGCGCGTCTCACCGAAAGGCGCGGCGATATTCACGTCGTGGCGCTGCTGGACACGCTCAAGTATCTCGAGCGCGGCGGCCGCATTTCAAAGGCCGCGGCGATCGCGGGCGGTCTGCTCAACCTCAAGCCGGTCATCGCGATTGAAAGCGGCGTGGTCGTGCCGCTGGGCAGGGCGCGCGGCTCGCGTCAGGGCAACAATCTGCTGTGCGAGAAGATCCGCTTGAGCGGCGGCGTAGATTTCTCCATGCCGCTGCTGCTGGGCTACACCGGCCTGGACGACGCGCTGCTGAAAAAGTATATTGCCGACAGCCGCGCGCTGTGGGAGGGACATGAGGACGCGCTGCACTGCGTGCAGGTGGGCAGCGTCATCGGCGTTCACGGCGGCCCGGGCGCGGTGGTGTGCGCGTATTTTGCGGCAGGCTGATCCGCCGGATTTTTGCGGCTCGGCGGGATTGACAGGCCGCGTCCATCATTTTATAATAGGCCTGAGCCGCCGCGCAAAAGCGGCGAAAAACGCCCGAAGGAGACGCTTTCATGGATTATTATGTCGTCAACGGATCGCAGACCATCCGTCTGCCGCGCACGGCGACGGAGCCGGTCGTCATGGAGCTGATCGGCGCGTACAGCCCCGGCGTTCAATGGGAAATCGTCCGCGACCGCGCGGAAAGCGTCCTCATCATCGGCGAGGGCGCGCCCATCGGCCGCGAGGGGTATGATTTTGCGCTGAACGTCACGCCGAAGGGCGTGTTCATCGAGGGCGCGGATGACGCGGCTCTGACGCGTGGGCTTTACGCCTTTCTCGAGCGGCTGTTCTGCTATGACCGGGGCGTTTACAGGGCCGAGTGTGGCGTTCTGCGCCAGTCGCCCGAGGTGGGGATGCGCGTCGCGCACCTGTGCGTATTTCCCGAAACGCCGCTTGACTTCCTCGAAAAGTGCGTCCGCACGGCGGCGTTCTGCCGCTATTCCCATGTGATTCTGGAGTTCTGGGGCATGATCAGGCTGGACAGCTTCCCGCAGATGGCCTGGCCGTTCGCCTTCTCGAAGGCGGAAATCAGCGCGCTCGTGCGGCGGGCGCGATCTCTGGGGCTTGAGATCATCCCGATGCTTCAGCACCTCGGCCACGCATCCATGTCCCGACAGGGCGCAAGCGGCAAGCACGTCGTGCTGGATCAGGCGCCCGAGCTGGAATATCTGTATCTGCCCGGCTTTTACGGCTGGGTGTGGGATTACACAAAGCCCGCCGTGCGCCATCTGCTGGCCGATATCCGCGACGAGCTGTGCGCGCTCTGCGGCGAGGGGCGCTATTTCATGATCGGCTGCGACGAGGCCGACGATCTCGGCCAGGGCGAAAACTCGCTTGAAATCGCCCGCGGCCTGTGCGAATACCTGAACGACATTCAGGCCGACCTTGCCGCGAAGGGGCGGCGCGCGATCATGTGGGGCGATATGCTGCTCTGCGCCGCCGATATGCCCCTCGCCCGCCGCGCGGACGGCGAATATTACGACGCGAATTCCAGCCATGAATTTGCCGCCGCCCTGCGCGCCGGTCTGCGCAGGGATATTGTCATCGCCGACTGGCAGTATACCATCGTCTCGGATTCCGTCTGGCAATCGGCAAGGCTCTTCCGCGAGGCCGGCTTCGACGTGATCTGCTGCTCCTTCAGCAATCAGGCGAACTATCAGACCGCGCTGAACCCCATCCGCGCCGCCGGCTGCATGGGCTTCATGAAAACCACCTGGCACACCCTCGGCCGCCAGATCGCCCATCTGGTCTACGCGGGCGACCTGATGTGGCATGGCCGCGAGGTCATGAGCCTTTCGAAAACCAGCTCAAGGGCCATGGACGTCTTCCGCAAAATGCTGCCCTGTCACGATTATGCCGGCGCGGGCTGGTCGTCCATCCAGATCGGCCCCGGCGCGAACATCCTCTCCTGAGCGCGCTCCGGCGTTCCCGCCCCGCAATCACTTTTTTTGCAAAAAGGGCTTGACAAGCGCGGCCCGCCATGCTATAATCTATAAACGTTGCGGGGCATTAGCGCAGTTGGTAGCGCGCCACAATGGCATTGTGGAGGCCAAGGGTTCGACTCCCTTATGCTCCATCGCTTCATCCGAATCCTGATAAGGGGTTCGGATTTTTTGTGTTCAGACGTCCCCGCCCTCAATTTGGACTTTGCAAAGGAGGTCTTCCCCATGCGGCTCATCCTGCTGGACACCGACATCGGCAACGACATGGACGATATGCAGGCCCTCGCCTATCTGCTCGCGCAGCCCGGCGCAGATCTGCTCGGCGTGACCACCGTGACGGGCGAAGCGATCGCGCGCGCCGAGCTGGCCGACATGATGCTGCGCCTGGCCGGGCGATCGGACGTTCCCGTTCACGCCGGCTCTGAAAACCCGCTCCGCGGCGCGTTCCTCCAGACGCGCGTTACGCCTGAGGAAAAGGCGCTGCTGGACGATTTCCCGCACCGCGCGGACTTTGCCGCGGATACGGCGGTCGATTTTCTGCGCCGCGCGATCGAGGCGCGCCCTCACGAGATCACGCTGTGCTGCATCGGCCCGCTGACCAACATCGCGCGCCTGTTCCGCGCTCATCCGCACATACCCGGCCTGCTCAAAACGCTGGTGATCATGGGCGGGCGCTACGGCGAGGTCAACACGGCGCGCTGGGGCGTTCAGGAATGGAACATACTCAACGATCCCGAAGCCGCGAAAATCGTCTTTTCCGCGCCGGTTCGGGAGGCGCTCGTGTTCGGCGTGGAGCTGACCTGCCGCGTATTTCGCACGGACACCGCGCGCGTCGCCGATTCGGCGCAGGCCTGCCCCTGCCTTGTCCCGTTTTCGCGCGCCATCCGCACCAGCCGCGAGGCGTGGTATCACGACGCGGTGGCGCTTGCGGCGCTCTTTGACGACGCGGGCATGACCTTCGCGCGCGGCAGAATCAGCGTGACCGACGCAGGCGACACGCGCTTTGCGCCGGACGAAAACGGAGCGCATCGCCTCATGACGGCCATGGACAACGATCTGTTCTTCCGTCATTTCTTCAGCACGCTCGGCATCGCGCCGGTGGCCGGGCAGGCTCGATAGAGCGCGGCGGGGCGCGGAGAGAATCCTCCCGCGCCCCGTCCTTTTATGCGGTTTGAGTGTGCTGCAGAGGGAAAAACCGCGTGTTGGGGCGGCTTTCCGTCAGGGGCTTCCCGGCACGGGTATAGCGAAGGAGCCGCGAAATCCGCAGATCGGGAAATTGAAGCGGACTCCAGCGCGCCCTGAAGCCGGCAATCAGCCGGAACACGCCGTCCAGCAGCTTCCGGAGCACGAACACCACGAAGCCGAGAATCGCGCACGCCGGCAGGAGATAAAGGATCAGCTCCATCGTCTCGTCCATCGCGCCGCTCGCGAGCATGGTCATAAACTCCATAACGCTCACAACCGCGGCGTACACGCTGGACGCGAAGCAGTATATCTCCGACATCAGCCGCCTGAGCGCCTTTCCCTGCGGCGTTTTCCGGCCGAGCTTCCGGCAGTCAATCGCCAGCGCCGCCATGGCCACCGGACACAGCGCCGGAACCAGCGCCCTGCGCATCCATTCAAGCACGCTGCCACCGTTTTTGCTCGCATAAAGCAGGGCGAGAATCATCCCAATCAGCGCGGCGGCCGACAGCAGCATGCCCAGCAGCCAAACCAGCATTTCGCGGGCGAGCTCTCCCGCCGAAATAGGCACGCCGCTGGATGGGGATAGAGAATCGGACGAGGTCTGGGCGCCGCCATCGCCAAAGAAGCCCGCGCCGCTCTGACCGCCGGCGTTCTTTTTGTCATCGCTCTTGTATTCCCCATAGTCCTTCCCGCTGAGCGTCTGATCAAGGGAGCTTTTGCCGGTATAGCTGT
>SFOF01000068.1 GCA_004552515.1 Clostridiales bacterium | reverse complement strand
TTTAACGCGCCCGCATTGACAACGTCGTTTTTACATGATAGAATAAAGATAAACAGGTGTATCATTCGGGCGGTCAGCCGATTGACTGAAAGGAATTGGGAAGAACATATGACGCTGAATGCGAAGAAATACTTTCCGCTGATGAGCGAGCTTGTGCGGCGCGACGTGAAGCTCAAGTACAGGCGGAGCGTGCTGGGCTATCTGTGGAGCCTGCTCAATCCGCTGATGATGATGGCCATCATGACGCTGGTTTTCTCCCATGTATTCCGCTACGAGAGCATTAAGAACTATCCGCTGTATCTGATCTGCGGTCAGACGCTGTTCACGTTCTTCAACGAATCGACCAGCATGGCGATGTATTCGATCATCCGCAACGGCCCGCTGATCAAGAAGGTCTATATTCCAAAGTTCATATTTCCCATATCGAAGGTGTTTTCTTGCTTTGTGACGATGGCCTTCAGCCTTGCGGCGATCCTGATCGTCATGATCTTTACGCGCGCGCCCTTTCACTGGTCGATGCTTTTGTTCTGGGCGCCGGTGCTGCTGCTGCTGATCTTCTGCTGCGGCATGGGCATGATCGTCTCGGCGCTGTCGGTGCAGTTTCGGGATGTGACGCATCTCTACAGCGTGCTGACCACGGCCTGGATGTATCTCACGCCGATATTCTATCCCATTGAGGCCGTGCCGGACTGGGTGGCGCGCATCATAGCCTGCAATCCGCTGTATATGTACATCACGCTTTTCAGAAGCCTTGTGCTGGACGGCGTTGTGCCGGGCGCGGGGCTGTGGCTGGCCGCGCTGGGCGTGTCGGCGCTGATGATGGCGCTTGGCTCGTTTGTGTTCGGCAAGATGCAGCGCGATTTTATACTCTATATTTAGGAGGCCGGCATGGACAGCATCATAGAGGTCAGCAATGTGTCGGTTCGATTCAATCTTGAGCAGGAAAAGACCGACACCATCAAGGAATATCTGCTCAAGCTGGTCAAGGGTCAGCTGCATTTTAACGAGTTTTATGCGCTCAGGGACGTCAGCTTCAACGTCGAGCGCGGCGATTCGCTCGCGCTGATCGGCACAAACGGCAGCGGCAAGAGCACCATGCTCAAGCTGATCGCGGGGGTGCTGTATCCCTCCCGGGGGAAGGTCAGCGTGAAGGGCAGCATCGCGCCGCTGATCGAGCTGGGCGCGGGCTTTGACATCGACCTGACCGCGCGGGAGAACATATTCCTGAACGGCGCGGTGCTGGGGCATTCGCGCGCGTATATGAAAAAGCACTTCGACGAGATTGTGGATTTTGCCGAGATTGAGGAATTTATCGACGTGCCGGTCAAGAATTTTTCCTCCGGCATGGTGGCGCGGCTGGGCTTCTCCATCGCCACGCAGGTGCGCGCGGATATACTGGTGGTCGACGAGATACTGGCTGTGGGCGATTTCCTCTTCCAGCAGAAGTGCTACAGGCGCATGGAGGAAATGCTCTCCGGCGGCACGACGCTTTTGTTCGTCTCTCACGACGCGGAGATGGTCAAGCGGATGTGTCGGCGGGCGGTCTGGCTCAACGACGGCGTGATGATGGAAATCGGCGAGGCGGCGGCGGTCTGTGACAACTACCGCGCGGCCATGGAGGCAAACGCATGATACTTCAGAATTTGCTCTTTCCGGATTGCCGCTTCTGTTCGGATTACGAGATGTACGTCCGCATGGCGGACGCGCCGGCGAACGGCAGCTGCTTTGACGCGCAGAAAAATGAAATTACGCTGGACGCGGGCCGGAGCCTTTCGCTGGACACGCTGTTCAACGCCTTTTCCATAGAAAAATGGCTCAAATACACGCGCCTTGACAATCTGCGCCTGACGCTGCGGCTTTCCGGCGCGTTCCGCGTGCGCATCTGGCGCAAGCAGATCATGAACGAGGCGCTGCTCGAGAGCCTGATTGAGGAGCGGATCTGCCGCGCGGCGGAGGAATCCGCCTTTTCGTTTGTACTGCCCTGTATCGACGCGAAGGGAATCTACGCCGCGGAGTTGGTTTCGCTTTCGGACGGCGCGGTCTTTGCCGGCGGCGCGTATGAAACGGACGCGGGCGATATAAACGACGTGCGCATCGCCATGGATATATGCACCTATCGGCGCGAGACGTTCGTGACGCGCAACATTCGCCTTTTGAACGAGGCGATCATAAACAACACGGACAGCCCGCTTTACGGAAGGCTTGAGATCTTTGTCTCAGACAATGCCCACACGTTGGACGCGGCCGCACTGGAAAGCGAATGCGTTCACATATTTCCCAACAAGAACGCGGGCGGCTCGGGCGGCTTTGCGCGCGGCATGATGGAGATCCTGAAGAGCGGCAGGCCGTTCACGCACGTTCTGGTGATGGACGACGACGTGCTCATCGCGCCCGAGGCGCTGGAGCGCACGGCGCGCTTTCTGATGCTCATGAAGCCCGAGCACGCCGGAAAAACCGTGGCCGGCGCGATGATGCGGCTGGACATGAGAAGTTTACAGCATGAAAACGGCGGCTGCTGGAACGGATGGTATACGGAAAGCGTCCATTCTTTTATGGATATGCGCCGCCTTGAAAACGTCGTTGAGAACGAGCGCGAGCAGCCGGCCGATTACAACGCCTGGTGGTACAGCTGCATTCCGATGACGAAAATATCGGAAAGCAATCTGCCGCTGCCGCTGTTCATCCGCTTCGACGATGTGGAGTTCGGCCTGCGCGGCGGCAGCGATATTGTCATGCTCAACGGCGTCTGTCTGTGGCACGAGCCGTTTGAGTACAAGTACGCCTCCTCGATGGAATACTATCATATGCGCAACGGGCTGATTGTGGACGCGCTGCGCCGCCGCGATGTGAGCGGGCGCGCGGTGGAAAAGCACTTTATTCACATGGCGCTGTCGAACCTCATGCGCTATCGCTATGATAACGTCGAGCTGCTCTTCCGCGGCGCTGCGGATTTTCTCGAAGGGCCGGAGTTCCTGCTCTCGACCGATCCTGAAGCGCTGCACAAAACGCTCATGGCCGCGGGCGACAAATTCCGTCCGCTGTCCGAAATGGACGTCGCGTTTGATGAGAGGAAGTATCTGGCCAATTACGAGCGCGTCAACACGCCGTTCAGCCGCGCGCTGAGGGGCGAGGACGGCGGCGCGCCGCTCGTGCGCAGCTGGACGGCGGGCGATGTGCTCGGCCATATCTGGCGGCGCATTACGCTCAACGGACTGCTTCTGCCCGCAAAAGGCGACAATGTGGTCAACGCCGTGGCCAATGTGACGAGCGATTATTTCAGAAAGCGCGCCGTGCTCAACTATAATCCGGCGGACAATCGCGGCTTTGTCTCGCGGCGGGACGCGAAGCGCTCGTTCAAGCTGCTCTTTGAAATATTCCGGCGGGGGCGCGCTCTCGGCGCGGGCTATGAAAAGGCGGCGGAGGCCTATCGCGCGCATGAGGGCGAGCTGACGGGACTGCCGTTCTGGACGCGGTATCTGGGGCTTGGGAGAGACGAAAAATGACGGTGCGCCTGAAAACACTGAAAAAATGCGCCTGCGTCTATATGGCGCTGCCGCTTTTCGCATTCATCGCAGGCTGGCTGAGGCTGCCGGCTGCGCTTATTTCGGGCGCGGCGGCGCTGGCGGGCTTGACATATGCGATCAGGAGCGCCGCGGGAGAAGAGCGAAGGATGCAGATAGGGGCGTGGGAGCTGGCGGCGCTGATTCTTGTCGTGCTGCTCTGGACGTATCTGGGCGGGCTGAACGGCCTGTTCTATCAGAGCAGCGACTGGAACTGGCGCAACGCGGTCTATCATGACCTGATCGACCGCGCGTGGCCGGTGGTCTATCCGGAAAAAGGCAGCGCGCTGTCGTACTATATCGGCTTCTGGCTGCCGCCGGCGCTGCTGGCCAAGCTGGCGGGGGCGATGGGCGGCGCTGTGTGGGCATGGCGTGCGGCGCGCATGGCGCTGTGGCTGTGGGCGGCGCTGGGATTGACGATCACAATCCTCATGCTCATGCTGTGGGCCGCCGCGGACACGAAAGGGCGGCGCGCGGCGGTCGCGCTGACGTTTGTCTTTTTCAGCGGATTGGACGTCGTGGGCGCGCTTCTTTCGGGGCGGCTGGCGCTGGTGACCGCGCCGGAAACGCTGCATTTTGAGTGGTGGATGCCCGATGGAAAACAATACAGCTCGATCACGACCTGCCTGTACTGGGTGTTCAATCAGTCGATCGTCTCGTGGATGGCGGTCATGCTGTTCCTCTGCGAGAAGGATGAGCGCAATTATGTGTTCATTGCCCTGTCCTGCCTGTGCTGCGGGCCGCTGCCCTGCGTGGGGCTGGCCGTGTGCATGGTCGTCCGCTGCGGGCAGAGGCTGCTGCGTTCTTTTCGAGCGGGAGAAGGCCATCGGGCTTTTCAGGCCGTCTTTTCACCGGGAAATCTGATCGCGCTGATCGTCGTCATTCCTCTGGGGCTGTATTATCTGAGCAATATGGCTGTGACGCATACGGCCGGAAGCGCATTGCCGCTTATGACGCGCCTCGGCAATTACTTTTTGTCGCGCAGTTTCTGGGCTTTCTTTGTGCTGGAGGCCGGAATCTGGCTGGCGCTGCTGGGCTGGGAGCATCGGAGGGAAGCGCTGTTCTACGGCGTGGCCGTTTCGCTGCTGATCATTCCGTTTTTCCATCTGGGCGCGTCTGAGGATTTCTGTATGCGCGTTTCGATTCCATGCGTCATGATTTTGACGGCGTGGTGCGCGCGCTATTTCTGCACAAGGCCGGCGGTGCGCGCGATGAGCCGGAGGGCGCGGCTGAGGTTTGCCGCTGTGCTTGCGGCGTTTGTCATCGGCGCGGCGACGCCCTGCATGGAGATATACAGGGGAATTTACCATGCGGTGACGGAAAAGACAATCCGCCTGGCGCAGGACGGCATCGGCTCGATTGCCAGCCTGGAAAAATCTGAAAATTTTACAGCGGAAAACTATGATAAAAGCGCGTTTTTCCGGTTCTTTGGCATAAACGACTGAAACAACGCGAAAAACGCCTTATTCTGCGCCGAGTATAGTTCGGATTTTTGCGCTGTGTGTGGAGAGACGAGAACGTAACATACAGTGAAAATTATGAAAAATACATATAAACGAGATGGTTAAGTGAACATTGCGCTCAAAATGTTATTTTTGAGTTGGGGGATGTAAAAGGCCGATGAGGCGCGAAACCTCTTGCAATTGCTGTGAAAGTAGTGTATACTTAATATTGTTATTGGACAATTGGTGAACTATGCGCGGAAGAGGTGGCTGGGTTGCAGGAAAGGCGAATTGATACGGCTGTCGTGACCGGGCCGACCGGCGCGGTGGGTTCGGCGCTTTGCCGGCGTCTGCTGGATGAGGGCGCGACTGTCTGGGCGGTCGTTCGGCCGCTTTGCCGGCGTCTTGACGCGCTGCCGGCGCATGAAAAGCTGCATATCGTCGAATGCGACGTCTCCAATCTGGCGTCTCTGCCGGAAATTATGGCGGAGACGCATATTGACGCGCTGTTTCATCTGGCATGGGCGGGCACGACGGGTGCGAGCCGCAACGATATGCCCGTGCAGATCGACAACATCCGTTATACGATCGACGCGGTGCGCGCCGCCGCCGCGCTGGGCGCGTCCGTGTTCGTCGGCACGGGCAGTCAGGCCGAGTATGGCCGCGCGGAGGGCGCGCTGACGGCTTCAACGTCCGCCTTTCCGGAAAACGGCTACGGCATGGCCAAGTTGTGCGCCGGCGCAATGAGCCGCGCGGAATGCAAAAGGCTGGGACTTGATCACGTCTGGGCGCGTATTCTGTCGGTCTACGGGCCGTACGATACGCCCTCGTCCATGATCAGCCATGTGATCGCGGCGCTCTTAAACGGCGAAAAGCCGGCGCTGACGGCGGGCGTTCAGCTGTGGGATTATCTCTATTCGGGCGACGCGGCGCGGGCGCTGTATCTGTGCGCGCGCTCAGGGCGCGACGGCGCGGTCTATCCGCTGGGCGGCGGGCAGTCGCGTCCCCTGAAGGAATACATTGAAGCGCTGCGGGACGCGATTGATCCCGCGCTGCCGCTGGGGCTTGGCGAAATTCCCTATGGCCCGGGGCAGGTCATGCGCCTTGAGGCCGATCTGACCGATCTGACGCGCGACACGGGCTTCAGGCCGGAGGTCTCTTTTGAAGAGGGAATCCGCGAAACAATAAGCTGGATGAAGGGTGGAAGGACATGAAGAACGGCAAAAAGGTCATCTCGATCATGATTCCCTGTTATAATGAGGAGGAAAACGCCCGGCCGATTTACGAGGCCGTGCGCGACGAGCTGATCTCCTCCTGTCCGAATTACGATTACGAGATCCTCTTTATCGACAACAAGAGTCAGGATCGCACGCGCGAGATCATCGAGGACATCTGCGCGCGTGATAAGCACGTCAAGGCGATATTCAACTGCAAGAATTTTGGCCAGTTCAACAGCCCCTATTACGGCATCACGCAGACCAGCGGCGACTGCACCATCACCATCTGCGCCGATTTTCAGGATCCCGTGGAGCTGATTCCGCGCTTTGTCGCCGAGTGGGAAAAGGGCTATAAGATCGTCATCGGCCGCAAGACGCGCAGTCAGGAGAGCAAGGTCATGTATTTCCTGCGCGGCTGCTATTACAAGCTGATTCGCAGCATGAGCAACGTCGAGATGATCGAGCAGTTCACCGGCTTCGGTCTCTATGACAAGAGCTTTGTAGAGACGCTGCGCAACCTGAAGGATCCGACGCCCTTCATCCGCGGCATCGTGGCCGAGCTGTGTCCGGAGCGCAAGGAGATTGAGTACGAGCAGCCCAAGCGCCGCGCGGGCAAGACGCATAACAACTTCATGAGCCTCTATGACGCAGCCATGCTCAGCTTTACCAGCTATACAAAGGCGGGCATGCGCATCGCCACGTTCCTGGGCTTTATCATTGCCTTCCTGAGCTTTATCGTCGCGCTGGGCTATCTGATCGCCAAGCTGTGTATGTGGAACCGCTTCACGGCGGGCTATGCGCCGATGATGATCGCGATATTCTTCATGGGCGGCGTTCAGCTGGCGTTTCTGGGTTTTCTGGGCGAGTATGTAATGAACATGAACACGCGGCTTATGAACAGGCCGCTTGTCGTTGAAGAAAAGAGGATCAATTTTGATGAGGACGCGCAGAGCAACGCGCGTCGAGCCGGATAAAAACTGACTGCGGAGGACAAAGCCATGAAAGCGGTTATTTTGGCGGGCGGCTTCGGGACGCGCATTTCCGAGGAATCCCAGTTCAAACCCAAGCCGATGATCGAGGTGGGCGATATGCCCATCCTCTGGCACATCATGAAGGGCTATTCCGCGTACGGGATCAATGAATTTATCATCTGCGCCGGATATAAGCAGCAGATCATCAAGGAATGGTTCGCGGACTATTTCGTCAACACGTCCGACGTGACGTTTGATTTCACGCAGGGCAACAAAATCACCATCCATGAGCGCCATGTCGAGCCGTGGAAGGTGACCGTTGTGGACACGGGTCTTCATACGATGACCGGCGGACGGGTGCGCCGCATTCGCCGCTATGTCGGCGACGAGCCGTTTTTTCTGACCTATGGAGACGCTGTGGCCGACGTGGATATCGACGCGCAGCTGGCTTTTCATCGCGCGCACGGCAAGTGCGTCACGCTGACGGCGGTTTCTCTGGCTCAGCAGAAGGGCGTTCTGGACATATCGAAGGACAATTCCGTGCTCTCCTTCCGCGAAAAGCAGGATTATGACGACGCGCTGATCAACGGCGGCTTTATGATCTGCAATCCCGACCTGTTCGACTATCTGGCCGGGGACGAGACCGTGCTCGAGCAGGAGCCCATGCGCCGTCTGGCCGCGGACGGCGAGCTGAAGAGCTTCTATCATAGGGGCTTCTGGCAGTGCATGGACACCAAGCGCGAAAAGGAGCTGCTCGAAAAGCTCTGGAGCGAAGGAAAAGCGCCGTGGAAAGTGTGGGAAGACTGATGACCGAACGTGATCTGGCCTTTTATAAAGGGAAAAGAGTTTTTGTGACCGGACACACCGGCTTTAAGGGCGCGTGGCTGTGCCATCTGCTGTCGCTTATGGGCGCGGAGGTGACCGGCTATGCGCTGAAGGCGCCGACTGAGCCGTCGCTGTTTGAGATTGCGGACATTGCGCGGGATATTCATTCGGTAACGGGCGATGTTCGCGACGCCGCGGCGCTTAAAGCGGCGTTCGACGAGGCGCGCCCCGAAATCGTGCTTCATCTGGCCGCGCAGCCGATCGTGCGCGAGAGCTATAGAAATCCGGCCTATACCTATGAGACGAACGTCATGGGCACGGTCAATATTCTCGAGTGCGTGCGGGGAAGCGAGACCGTGCGCTCCTTCCTGAACGTGACCACCGACAAGGTGTATCTCAACCGCGAGTGGGCGTGGGGCTATCGCGAAAACGAGGAGCTGGACGGCTTCGATCCCTATTCCAACTCGAAGTCCTGCTCCGAGCTGGTGACCCATTCCTATAAGAACAGCTTCTTTGCCGACGGCCGCGCGGCCATTTCGACGGCGCGGGCGGGCAACGTCATAGGCGGCGGCGATTTTGCGGCCGACCGCATCATTCCCGACTGCGTGCGCGCGGCGCAAAAGGGCGAGGACATCGTCGTGCGCAATCCCTATTCGACCAGGCCGTATCAGCACGTCCTGGAGCCGCTGTGCGCCTATCTGATGATCGCCGCGCGGCAGGCGGAAAACGGCGCTCTGTCCGGCTGGTATAACGTCGGCCCGGACGATGTGGACTGCTTCCAGACCGGCGCGCTGGTCGATCTGTTCGTCAAGGCGTGGGGCGGCGGTCTCAAGTGGATCAACCGCGCCGACGGCGGCCCGCACGAGGCGAACTTCCTCAAGCTGGACTGCACGAAATTGAAGACCGTGTTCGGCTGGAAACCGACATGGAATCTCGAAACGGCCATTGAAAAGGTGGTCGAGTGGAGCAAATGCTATCTCTCCGGCGGCGACGTGCGCGCCTGCATGGACGATCAGATTCGCGCGTTTCTGCGCTGACAGGCTGAAAATATGGAGGAAAAGACGACATGGCGAACTGGCATAGCGAAGAGGAAGCCCGCGCTCAGATCAAGGCGCTTGTGGCGGATTATTATCACGATTTCAAGGAAAAGAAGGCGTCCTTTCAGGAGGGCGACCGCATCACCTACGCGGCGCGCGTGTTCGACGAAAAGGAAATGTGCGCCCTGACCGACGCGACGCTGGACTTCTGGCTGACGACCGGCCGATTTTCCGAGCAGTTTGAGAAGGAATTTGCGGCGTGGCTGGGCGTGAAGCACGCGCATCTGGTCAACAGCGGCTCCTCGGCGAACCTGATTGCCTTCTCCGTGCTGACCGCGCCCGAGCTGGGCGAGCGTCAGATCAGGCGCGGCGACGAGGTCATCACGGTGGCGTGCGGCTTCCCCACGACGGTGACGCCGATCCTTCAGTACGGCGCTGTGCCGGTGTTTGTGGACGTCAGCGTGCCGCAGTACAACATCGACGTGACGAAGCTCGAGGCGGCGCGCTCCGAAAAGACCAAGGCGGTCATGATCGCGCACACGCTGGGCAATCCGTTCGATCTGGCGGCGGTGAAGGCGTTCTGCGACAAGTACAATCTCTGGCTGGTCGAGGACAACTGCGACGCGCTGGGCACGCAGTATACGATCAACGGCGAGACGCGCTTTACCGGCACGTGGGGCGACGTCGGCACGAGCAGCTTCTATCCGCCGCACCACATGACGATGGGCGAGGGCGGCTGCGTGTACACCAACAACGCGCTTTTGAACCGTCTGATACTGTCCTATCGCGACTGGGGACGCGACTGCATCTGCCCCTCCGGCCGCGACAAGTT
>SFOF01000067.1 GCA_004552515.1 Clostridiales bacterium | reverse complement strand
ACCAGTTCCAGCTTGCCCTCAACGCTCTTGGCCTTGTTTTTGTCCAGGAAGGTTTCGGCCGCGCCGCCGATGGCGCCCAGGCCGGCGCTGTTGCCCTGCTGCATCAGCACGGAGGCAACCAGCACGATGACGTCAATGACCAGAATAATCTGGGTAATAACCAGGAACGCTTTCATAAAACGATGTCCTCCTTCGGGCAGCCTGCCAGCGACCGCCGCCTATTTCAAAACAAGACTATTATATCATTCTTTTGCCTGTCTGACAAGCCCTGAATTGTGTGAATATTTATGTTTATGCGCTCATGAGGCGCTCTTTTCGTCCGAAAGGCGCGGCATTTTGGCGATGACGAAGTGCGTATAGGCCAGAAGCGCGATGAGAAGCGCGAACGTGACCGCCGAGTTGACCTGCTGCGCGTAGACGTTCAGGCCGAAGAGCGTGTTGCCGGCCGCCTGGATGCGGCTCACGATCACGCCGCCCAGCAGCGAGGCCAGGAAGCCCACAACGCCGCTGACCGCATTGCGCGCGCCCATCGCCTGCGCGAAATAGCCCTCGTCGATATAGTCGTAGGTGATGTTGGTCAGGCCGCTGTTGATGCCGGCCATGGACACGGCGTAGAACACATAATAGACCACATAGAGCATACGGCTCTCCGGGCGCGTGAAGGCGTTCACCAGAAAGCCCGCCGCCGCCACGATCAGGCACAGCGTCAGCAGGCTCGACCAGCCGCGCCGGTCGGCGATGCGGCCGCACTGCGGCGAGGCCAGCGCGCGCACCACGCCGTAGACGATGCCCAGCGCCGAGACGAACGTGAGTGAAAAGCCCAGCTCGCCGATCAGATAGGTGCCGTAATAGGGCGTGGACATATAGATGGCCGTCTTCCACAATACGTCGATGAGCAGCAGCTTTCTCAGCGCCTTATTGCCCGTGATCATCGAAAAGGCGGCCTTCAGCTGATTGTCCGCCTGCGGACGGGGCGCGTTTTCCGGCTCGTCGTCGCACAGCAGGATCGACACCATGTGCAGAAGCGACACGGCGACCATGGTCACGCCGCAGAGTATGAAGCCGGTCTGCTCGCGGCCGATCTCCTTACAGTAGTCCACCAGCCGGCCCATGGCCAGCGTGAACAGCATGCCTCCGATCAGCGAGACGATCTCCTTGTTGGCGGTGAAGCGGCCGCGCTCATTCGCGCCGACGAAGCTCATGAGCCACTTGTACTTGACCGGCGTCGTGAGATTGAGGATCAGATACGCGCCCAGAATCATGACGACGAACAGCGCCGTCTTAACAGACTGCCCCAGCGGCACGAAGGGGATGATATACAGCGTTGAAAACATCAGCTCGTTGACCAGCGCGAGAATGAGCATACGCCTTTTCACCGAGCTGCCCTTCCTCACGATCATGCTCGAGAAGAGCTGCGCCACGCACGCGAAGGAAATAAACGACGAAACCACACCGGTCAGCGCGTCGGACACGCCCACCTGCTTGAGTATGGCGGCCAGAAACGCGCCGGTCACCAGCAGAGACACCATGTATTCCAGAAGAGCCTCGACAATATACGCCCGCCGTGTGCGCGCGCTGTTTCGCTTCATGCGTATGTCCTCCCTCAGGCCTTTGTTTTGAAAAGCATACCTATTATAACATACATCCGGCAAAAGGCAAGCGGTCAAGGCCCTCTATCGCGCGATTTTTTGGTTCGGATTCCGTCAAAAGGCTCTTTTCTTGCGGCGCGAGCTATGATATAATAGAAGAGGATTATTGGGCGAACATCCCATTGACATTCACGGGAGGTTATACAGCATGATTCCAAGGCCTGAATATCCCCGCCCGCAGTTCGTGCGCGACGGCTGGATGAACCTAAACGGTCAGTGGCAGTTTGAAATCGATCACGGCGCGTCCGGGCGCGCGCGCGGCCTTGTCGAGAAGGAAAAGCTCGAGGGCGAAATCACTGTGCCCTTCTGCCCGGAAAGCAAGCTCTCCGGCGTGGAGTATGTCGATTTCATGGCCGCCGTATGGTATAAGCGCACGTTCACGCTGCCCAGGGAGGCGGCAGGCAAGCGCGTGTTTCTCAATTTCGGCGCGGTCGATTACGCCTGCGAGGTATGGATCAACGGCACGAGCGTTGGCACGCACCGCGGCGGCTATGTGGGCTTCCAGTTTGAAATTACGAGCGCGCTTCATGAGGGCGAAAACACCGTCGTGGTCTGCGCGGACGACGATCTGCGCGGCGGCCGTCAGCCCTACGGCAAGCAGAGCTGCCTCTATCACTCCCACGGCTGCTCCTACACCCGCACGACCGGCATATGGCAGACGGTGTGGCTGGAGTGGACGAATGAAACGCGCATTAAGAACGTGCGCCTCACGCCCGACGCGGTGAACAACAGCGTGCTGATCGAGGCGGAGCTGGACGGCGACGTGAAGGGCGTTTCCCTCTCGGCGCGCGCCAGCTTTGAGGGCGAATACGAGACGGAGCTTGAGGCCGAGGCCTGCGGCAATGCGGCGCGCCTGCTCATGCTGATCGAAAATCCGCATTACTGGAATGTCGGCGAGGGCAATCTGTACGATCTCCAGCTCACGCTGCGCAGGGACGGCGAGGTCATCGACGAGATGAAGAGCTATTTCGGCCTGCGCACCATCAGCTTCGACGGCATGAAGTGCCTGATCAACGGGCGCAGCGTGTTCCAGCGGCTGATCCTCGACCAGGGCTTCTATCCCGACGGCATATACACCGCGCCCACCGACGACGCGCTGAAGGGCGACATCGAGCGCTCCCTCGCCATGGGCTTCAACGGCGCGCGCCTGCACCAGAAGGTGTTCGAGCCGCGCTTCCTGTACTGGGCCGACCGGCTGGGCTACCTGTGCTGGGGCGAAATGGCCAGCTGGGGCGCGGATCCCAAGGACGGCTGGATCCTGCCCGCGTTCCTGGACGAGTGGGTCGAGGTGCTCCATCGCGACTACAGCGCGCCCTCGATCGTCGGCTGGTGCCCGTGGAACGAGACATGGGGCGAGGAGAACAACGGCCAGCGCGCCGCGACCATGCGCACGACCTACCGCGTGACCAAGGCGATCGATCCCACCCGCCCCTGCATCGATACCAGCGGCGGCATCCACGTCGAGACGGATATATTCGACACGCACGATTACGAATCCGATCCGGCGGTCTATCGCGCGCGATACGCGCCGGACGCGGAAGTCATTTACGACCGCTTCGGCAAGGATTCGTCCCGCCCGCGGCAGCATTACGAGGGCCAGCCCGTGTTCGTGAGCGAATACGGCGGCATCGGCTGGAATCCGGAGAACAAGGCGGGCTGGAGCTATGGCAAGGGGCCGCAGACGGAGGAGGAGTTCATCGCGCGCTATCGCGGGCTGACCGACGCGCTGCTGGACAATCCGCATCACATGGGCTTCTGCTATACGCAGCTGACCGACGTTGAGCAGGAGCGCAACGGATTGTACTATTACGACCGCCGGGCGAAGTTCGACCCGAAGATCATCCGCGAGATCACCAGCCGCAAGGCCGCGATCGAAAAATAACGCTGCGCTCACCCCGAGCGCCCTCGCCGCGCCAAGCGCACATGGCCGCGAATCAAATGAAGAGAGTCCAGAGAGTCGAAGACTCTTTGGCGCAGTCTGGGGCGCGGAGCCCCAGCGTACTCCCCGCGGAAAACATATCAGTGCTAATGTGATTACGTAAAAGCGCTCTCACGCCTTGCCGCCGACTCCGTTCTCCGCGTCTCTCCGTTCCCTCGTCCCTTCGTCCTCCGTCGGGATCGCCGCCAGAAAACGCGCAAGCCCGAAGTGAACCCATGAAGTCCGATAACCGCACGACGCTCGAAAACGCACGACCGGCGATCTCGACCCACGGCGGGAATAGGAACGGAACGCCGCGCAAGCCGTCCTGTTTGGCGCTATGCGGCAAACAGCAGGCGTGATCGAACACAGGACATCTCGAGAGAACCGCTAAACAGGCGTAATCGAACGCGGGACATTCCGAAAGAACCGCGCGACCGGCGTGATCGAGCGCAGGACATTCCAGCAGAACCGCACGGCGGGCGTGATCGAGCGCAGAACATTCCAACAGAACCGCACGGCGGGCGTGATCCGAGCGCAGGACATTCCAAGAGAACCGCGCGACCGGCGCAGGACGCACGCAGTTCCCATGCCGGAGCCGCATCGCCGCGCAGAACGTCCCCCGCGCGCACAATCCCCTCTGCCGGAGCTAAAACCGGCCAGCGCAAACGCCGCGCCGGCGCACAATTCACGAACCGGTGAAGCAAACGAACGCCCTGCCGCGTCAGCGCGAACGAACGCCCCGATGCGGCGCACCAACCTCGTCCCCCGAGCCAACGGCTCATCGACCAAATATCAAAACAGGAGGAACACCCCAATGAGCACTTCCGAAAAGACCATTCAGACCGGCTACGACTACGCTAAGGAGCTTTACGCCGCCTATGGCGTGGACATCGACCGCGCGATGGAGAAGGCCGCGCAGCTGCCCGTCTCCATGCACTGCTGGCAGGCCGACGACGTTGTGGGCTGCGAGGGCGCTGGCGCCGGCGCGACCGACGGCATCGCCACCACCGGCAACTATCCCGGCCGCGCCCGCAACGCCGACGAGATCCGCCGCGACGCCGATCTGGCCATGTCCATGATCCCCGGCGCGAAGAAGTTCAACCTGCACGCCAGCTACGCCGAGCTGAACGGCAGGAAGATCGACCGCGACGCGTACACCATCGCCGAGTTCCAGAACTGGGTGGACTGGGCCAAGGAAAAGAACGTCGGCCTCGACTTCAACCCCACCTACTTCGGCCATCCCATGGTCAACAACGGCTTCACCCTCTCCAGCGCGGACGACAAGACCCGCGAATTCTGGATTGAGCACGGCAAGCGCTGCCGCGAAATCGGCGCGGAATTCGGCCGCCAGCTGGGCAAGACCTGCGTCATCAACTACTGGATGCCCGACGGCTATAAGGACACCCCCGCCGACACCGCCGCCCCCCGCGCCCGCATGATCGACTCCCTCGACAAAATCTTCGCCGAGAAGATCGACGAGAAGCTCGTCCTCGAGGGCGTTGAGAGCAAGCTGTTCGCGCTGGGCCTGGAAAGCTACACCGTCGGCTCCCACGAGCTGATGATGGGCTACGCCCTCACCCGCGGCAAGATGGTCACGCTGGACGCGGGCCACTTCCATCCCACCGAGGTCATCAGCGCCAAGATCTCCGCGTGCCTGCAGTTCATGGATCACATCCTGCTGCACGTCTCCCGCGGCGTGCGCTGGGACAGCGACCACGTCATCACGCTGGACGACGAGCTTCAGAACATCATGGGCGAAATCGTCCGCAACGGCTATGAGAAGAACGTCTGCGTCGCGCTGGACTACTTCGACGCCTCCATCAACCGCCTGGCCGCCTGGGTCATCGGCGAGCGCAACGCCCAGAAGGCCATCCTGAAGGCCTACCTCGAGCCGACCGCCCTGCTGCGCAAGGCCGAAAACGAGGGCGACTACACCAGCCGCCTGGCCCTCCAGGAGGAAGTCAAGTCCCTGCCCTTCTCGGCCGTCTGGGACGCTTACTGCGCCAAGCAGAACGTGCCCGTGGGCGACGAGTGGCTCAAGATCGTCAAGCAGTACGAAAAGGACGTCATGAGCAAGCGCTAAGCGCTCATTCGCCACGTCATCGGAGCCAAAACGCCCGTCGGTCTTCCGCCCGCGAACAGCTTTCGCGCAAAGGCGCGCTTATCGCCGCCCCCGCGCAGAAAAGCGCGCCTGACAAAGGAAGTTCCACGCCATTGGGCGTGAGAACGCGCGTCGATCAGAAAAACCCCGCGTCTCAGGGCGCGCGGTTGACTGAACGCTTTCAGGCGGCATGAAGGGCGCTGTGCTCCCGCGCAAATCCTGTCAGCGGCCTCCGTCCGGCAGCTTTCCAGCGATTGGAAAATTGCCGGACGTTTTTTTGTAAATTCTGATTGCATACGCGTCGTTGTCATGCTATAATAGACGTGGATTGCGGCGGAACCGCGCCGCGTCCCTGAGATTGATGAACGCTGTCCCCTATGTCAAATTAAGGAGGAACAACACCATGGAAAAGTTTCGCGTAGGCCTGATCGGCACCGGCGGACGCTGCGGCAGCCACATGAACGCCCTGATTAAGATGGACGACGTGCAGGTCGTCGCCGTGGCCGATCCGATCGAGGAGCGCCGCGTCGCCGCCGCCCGGAAGATGGGCGCGACCCGCCTGTACAAGGATCACCGCGAATTCTACGCCCACGAGAGCGCCGAGACGCTGGACGCGATCTGGATCTGCATCGAGCCGACCGCGCACGACGAGCTGACCGAGATGGGCGCTGTGGAGCGCGGCATCCCCTTCCTGGTTGAAAAGCCCATGACGCTCGATCTGGCGATGGGCGATAAGATCGCCAAGGCCATTGAGGAGAAGAACCTCATCACCGCCGTCGGCTTCCAGGATCGCTATCTCGACCTGGTCAACATGATCAAGGACGAGCTGCCCAAGCACAAGAAGGGCGGCCTGGTGTACGGCGCGTGGTGCGGCGGCATCCCCGGCGTGTGGTGGTGGCAGAAGAAGTCCACCTGCGGCGGCCAGCTGGTCGAGCAGAACATCCATCTGCTGGACGGCCTGCGCTATCTCTACGGCGAGCCGCTGAGCGTCTACGCCACCGCGTCCACCGGCATCGTCAAGCCCGGCGAGAACGGCGTGAGCCCGGAATACGACACCGACGATCACTCCACCTGCGTGCTGCGCTTCAAGGACAACGTGACCGCGACGCTGGTCAGCTCCTGCTATTCGCGCGACGTGCGCCCCAACTGCGGCTACGTCATCACGCTGGAGGACATGATCATAGACTATCGCCTGCGCAACAACATCATCTTTACCGACGCGCACAAGACCGTCGATATCAAGCGCGGCCATGAGCAGACCGACGATCTCGACCGCGCCTTCATCGACGCGATCAAGACCGGCGACCGCAGCCTGATCCGCTCCCCCTATGCCGACGCGCTCAAGTCGCTCAAGATCGCCTTCGCCGCCAACAAGTCCATGGAAACCGGCGAGGTCATCTACTTCTAATTTCAAAACGCTTTGCCTTGCAGAATCCGTTCGGTTCGTCCGGGCGGGTTCTTTTTCGTATGCGCGCCCCGCCGCGGCGAACAGCGGGCAAAGGGCAGGCCCGATCGGCGGCGCATTATGAGAAAAGGCGCGCGCGATCAAAACGCGGCGTTTCAGCGCGCTGAAAAAAAACGCCGCGCCCGAAAAACGCATCAATTTCCCCGCGCGCGGACATAATAGAGCCGTTCACAACGTGAGGAGGTTTTATTCATGTCAGTAGGATTGATCCTTTTGGCCGTCGTGGGGATACTGATCCTCTTCGGCGTGGCGCAGCGCGTGCTCGACCGGCTGCGGCTCACCGACCGGCAGGCGCTCGTCTTTACGGCGGCGCTGTTCATCGGCGGGCTGATTCCCGACATCCGCGTCACGCAGGCGTTTTCGTTCAACATCGGCGGCGCGCTGATTCCGCTGATCCTGTGCGTCTATCTGCTCGTGCGCGCGGGCAGCGGCAAGGAGGTCGCGCGCACGCTGATCGCCGCGGCGCTGACCGGCGTCGCCATCTATTATATGGGGCGGCTGCTGCCCAACGAGCCGGAGGAAATGCCCTTCGACTTCAATTATCTCTACGGTCTGGCGGGCGGCGCGCTGGCCTATCTGTTCGGGCGGTCGCGGCGCGGCGCGTTCGTGGCGGGCGTACTGGGCGCGATGATCGCGGACGTGTGGTCGGCGATCGACGTATGGACAAGCGGCGTGAATCAGCCGCTCGTGCTGGGCGGCGCGGGCGCGGCGGACGTGATCGTCATATCGGGCCTGACCGCCGTGCTGCTGGCCGAGCTGGTGGGCGAGATCATCGAGCGCATGGCGCGCGGCCGTCAGAGGGACGAAAAGCGCGTGTTCGACGGCGGCGACTTCCGCGAAAGGGGGCGGTCGAAGTGAGGCTGAAGCGGACGATCGCGCTGATGGCGCTTCTCTGCGCGCTGCCCCTGAGCGCCCGCGCCGACGAACTGGACGGCGACGTGCTCTACCGCATGGTGGACGTGTCCGGCCAGGCCGTCATGACGCTGGACGGGCGCATCTATGAGGGCGACGAGTATATTTCCGCGGACAATCAGCTGTATGTGGTCATATCAGTGGACGATTCCGCGCATCAGGCTGTGGCCATGCCCATGGGCGCGGAGCCGGCCTACGACGCGGACAAGGCGCGCGCCGTGTTCGCCAGCGCGGACAAGAAGGACGACGCAAAGGACGACGGCAAGAAGCTGATCGCGATGTACTCCACGCACAGCGACGAATCCTACGAAAACGGCGACGGCGCGGCCTCGCTGACCAAAAACGCCGGCATATACGACGTGGATCGCGCGCTCAAGAAGGCGCTCGAGGAAAAGGGCGTGACGGTCGAGCTGAGCACGAATACACACCTGCCGCACGACACCAAGGCCTACAGTCGATCCCGCCGCACCGCCGAGGAGCTGCTCAAGCTCGCGCCGGACGCGCTTTTAGACATTCACCGCGACGGCATCCCGGACGAATCGGAATACGAAACCGAGGTGGACGGCGAGGAAACGAGCAAGGTGCGCCTGCTGGTGGGGCGCTCGAACCCGAACGCGGACGCGAACCGGGAATTCGCCAAGCAGATCAAGGCGACCGCCGATGAAAAATACGACGGCCTGATCAAGGACATATTCATCGGCAAGGGCAACTACAATCAGGAGCTTTATCCGCGCTCGATTCTGCTGGAGTTCGGCACACACACGCTGGACAAGGATCTGGCGATCGACGCGACCGGCTACATGGCCGACGTGCTGACCACCGTGCTCTACGGCGACAGCGCATCCGCCGAGGGCGAGGGCGCGGCAAAGAGCGCAAAGGGCGCGGGCAGCGGCATCTTCTGGGCGATCTTCATCGTCGCGCTGGCGGGAATCGTCTATGCGCTGGCCTCCACCGGCACGCTGAAGAACCTCGGCGCGAAGATCTCGGGCGGCGCGAGTGAGCTGACCGGCGGGCTGATCGGGAAGCGGAACCACGACGAGGCATCGGAGAAGAAGGACGAATGACACGTGAAAGCGTTCCGCACTATGTGGGACGCTTTTATGCTGTTCTGAGTGTGACGCAAGTATGCCGACGAGCGCGATTTCGGCGCGATTCACGTTTTTTTCGTCGCGCACAGGATGCCTGAGGATACGTTTCAACGCGGCCATGGTAAAAAACACCCCGTATAGCGCGGAGCACTTTTCGTGTCGTTCAGAGTGCGCCGCAAATATGCCGACGAGCGCGATTTCGGCGCGATTCACGTTTTTTCGTCGCGCACAGGACAGCCTGCGGATGCGTTGCTACGCGCGCATTGACAGCAAAGCATTTATCACTTTCGAGTGATATTTCCTGTGTCCGCCACCGCACAATGCACGGCCATAGCGAAATCGCCCCGCGATAAACAAGACGCTTTGGGTGCTATTCTGAGGGCGCCGCGAACACGGCAATGAACACGCTTCGCGGCGCAATCGTTTTTTTCGCTGCGCATGGTATGGCCTGCGGAAACATTTCAACGCAGTGCGATTGAACAGAGAAGCACTCATCACTTTCGAGCGATATTCTCCGTGACCACCGCCGTACAATACTCGGCCATGATAAAAGCGCCCCGCACGCACGGGACGCTTTTCCTATTATATATGTCACTCTGCGATGCGCGCCGCGCCGTCCTCCCCGATTTCCAGCGCAATGGCACTCGCGCAGGGGAAATGCTCGTGCGCGCACTGCTCTCGCGGCATTTTGAGCAGCAGCTCGCGCATCGCCGCCAGCACGCCCGCGTGCGCCACGATCAGCGTGTCCTCGCCGCGCGCGATGATCTCATCAAG
>SFOF01000066.1 GCA_004552515.1 Clostridiales bacterium | reverse complement strand
CGCCATTTCCTTCAGCGCGGTCGCGGTGCAGCCGTTTTCGTGAGCGCTGCCGTTGATCATGAGCACCTTCATATCCAATGACCTCCTCAGTTGATAGAGCGCACTGCAAAAAGGACGTGCGGTTCCCGCGGATTTTTCGCCGAATCGGAAATGAAAACCGACGGTTCAGGAAAGCCGAAGCGCGTTTGGACGGGCGCGGCGAATGGGCGTCCGTTCAGGACGAAGCCCCGAGCTTCAGCACGACCGGATCATGCCCCCGGCGCGGCGACGGCAAAAAGCCGCGGACGACCCGCTCCCCGCAGGGCGCGTTCCAGATTGCCTTTTCTATTATACAGCCGACGGGACAGGAAATGCAAGCGTCCCGGCGCGCGGGCGCAAGTTTTCCGGCGCAGGGACATAGCATGACCCCATGGGGGTGAAGCCATGAACAAACGGCGGACAATCCTGAAAATGCTCGCGGCGCTGGGCCTGATCGCGCTCGCCGCCGCCGATCCGGCGCTCTCAAGGGCGGCGATTGCCCGCGCGCTGAGAAGCTGGGCGCAGTCGGTCGTACCGGCGCTGCTGCCGTTCCTTCTGGCCGTGCCGGCGCTGACCTGTCCGGAGGCGTGCGCGCTCTTATCGGGGGTGATGCGGCCGGTCATGCGGCTGATCGGCTGCCCGGACGCGCTGGGGGCGGCCTGGCTGAGCGGCCTTCTGTCGGGCAGTCCGGCGGGCGCGCTGGCGGCGGCGCGGGCGTCCGAAAACACCATCTGCGACGAAGGAGCGCTCCTGCGCGCGTCGATCGCCGCCTCGGGCGCAAGCCCCGCGTTTCTGGTGGGCGTGGCGGGACCGGCGCTGGGCGGCGCGGGCTGGGCGCTGGCGGCGGCTCAGGCGCTGGGAGGATTCGCGACGGCGCTGCTCATGCGTCCCCTGCGCGGCCCCATGCTCGAAAAGCCCTCTGCGGAAAGCGGCGGCGGCTCGGCGGTCATGGGCGCGGCAAGGGCGCTGATCATGATCGCCGCGTGCATGGCGCTGTTTTCGCTGCCGGCGGCGTGGGGCGCGCGGTTCTTCGGAGAGGGTGCGCGCGGCGTTCTGCTCATGCTGCTGGAGTTGACCGGCGGCTGCGCGGCGGCGGGGGCGCTGCCGGCCGGCGCGGCGCTCAGGACGGCGATCATGTCGGCGGTGTGCTGTCTGGGCGGCGCGTCGGTGTGCGCGCAGTGCCTGGGCATACTGCGACCGCTGGGCGTAAACGGCGCGCGCTATATCTATTGGAAGCTCGTCCATGCGGCGCTCTCAGCGCTGATTGCGCTGGGGCTGACGGCGCTGCCAGAGAGGGCGCTTAATATGCGGCTGGACGCGAGCGTATTCGTCGCGGCGCTGGGCGCGCTGACCGCAGCGCTGGGGGCGGCCTGCGCGGCAAGGCGGCGCAGGAGGAACGCGGCGGCGAAATAAGCCGATGCCGCGGAAGGGAATCGCGCGGCCTGTCTGTGCTTCGGCGCATCCCGGCTGGCAAGATACGGATATGCGGCGCGCGGTGAACAGCGGGAATATCAGACGCGGCGAGTATGGCATTTGCGATGCGCTTTCGTATGATAAGATTCCGACGGCTGGGGCGACGCGCTTACGCGTGCGCGCGCCAACGCCTGAGCGATTAGCCGGATGCAGCTATGCGACGCGCGGCGAATCGGCGCACAAGACGCTGCTGCGTGCGGCTGGTTACCACGCATCAGGCGACGCGCTTGCGCCACGGGCTTTCACGGGCTTGGGACGATCATCGTCCGGTCGAGCATGAGCCCAACCCGCGCGGCAGCGCAGCGAACGGCGTTATTGCGCGCGGGTTATCGCACCGGACGCAAAGAACGCGCCGCGCCGATTGATTGGCGGAATCGTCCGAATCAAAGGAGCCGCCAAAGCCCAATCATCGCGCGATTTTTAGGAGAAAAATATCCCCGCGCGGCAGAATATTGCATTGCCGGACAGGCGGCGGCGCGCTATAATAGACAGAGAAAATGCTTTTACGAGGAGGGACTTTCATGAACGAACCGAAGAGAGCGCTGCTGCTGGGCGGCACTGGCGCGATGGGCGTATATCTGACCGAGGAGCTGCTGGCGCGCGGCTATCATGTGGACGTGGTTTCGCTGGACGATATGACCAGCACGCGGTCGGCTCTGCGCTATCTGCGCGCGGACATGAGCCGCGACGAAGCGCTCGCGCCGATTCTTGAAAAGGGCTACGACGCGATCGTCGATTTTCTGATCTACAAGCCGGCGGCGTTCAAAAGCCGCCACAAAATGCTGCTGGAGCACGCCGGACAGCTGATTTTCCTCTCCTCCTATCGCGTGTACGCGGGGCAGTCGCCGGTGCGGGAGACGTCGCCGAGACTGCTGGACGTATCGGACGACAAGCCGTTTCTGGCCGAGCTTGAAAACGAATACTCGCTCTACAAGGCTTATGAGGAGGATATGCTGCGCGCGTCCGGTCGGACAAACTGGACGATCATCCGGCCGTCGATCACGTTCTCTCAGCACAAGTTCCAGTTGGTGACACTGGAGGCGCAGTGCGTCGTGGAGCGCGCGCGTCAGGGCAAGGTCATCCTGCTGCCCGAGGAAGCGAAAAACGTGCAGGGCACGCTGACCTGGGGCGGCGATTCGGCGCGGATGATCTCCGGGCTGATCGGCAATGAGCGCGCGCTGGGCGAAGCCTACACCATCGCCACGGCGGAGCACCACACCTGGGGCGAAATCGCCGAATATTACCGCGACCTGATCGGGCTGAAGGCCGAATGGGTGGACGCGGAGACGTATCTTCGCTGCATCGCGGGCGATTCCGAGTGGTATAAATTCGCGCGCTGGCAGCTCATATACGACCGGCTGTTTGAGCGCGTGATCGACAACGGCAAGATTCTGGCCGCGGCGGGGCTTGAGCAGAACCAGCTCATGCCGCTCTACGACGGACTCAAGCGCGAGCTGACGCGGCTTTCCCCCGATTATCACTGGGAGGGCAAAGCCGTCAACGAGCGCATGGACGCAGCGGCGGGCCTCCGCTGATCCCTTCGCGGCGATTCGAGGGGAACGCGGCAGGCGTCCCGCAGCTTTTTCGGGGCGCGGGCAGTCAGGCCCGATCGATCGGCGCATGACCGTCCGAACGCGCCGCCATGCCGCCCGCAAATTTTCAAGACGCGCTCTCAAAGGAGGACAAAAGCCATGCTTCCCTATCAAAATGCCATTCCCGTCGCGGCGCACCGCGGCAATTCCCGCTATTTTCCGGAGAACACGCTCGCCGCGTTCCGTTCCGCGCTCGAGCTGAAGCCTGATATGCTCGAGACTGACCTGCATATGACCAGCGACGGCCAGCTCGTCGTCATCCACGACCACAGAGTGGACCGCACGACCGACGGGACCGGCCTTGTGCGCGAAAAGACGCTCGCCGAGATCCGCGCGCTGGACGCGGGCGCCTGGAAGGGCGAACAGTTCCGCAGCGAGAAGATCCCGACGTTCGAGGAATTTCTCGATCTGGTCGCGGGCGTTCCCGGCCTGCTCTACAACATTGAGCTGAAGGACTATCCCGCCGACAGCGGCGCGTTCGCGTATCGGTCGGCGCGCAGGGCAATCGATATGCTGCGCGAGGCCGGCATCCTTTCGCGCTGCGTCATCAATTCCTGGAGCGGCGAGCTGAATGAATGGCTCAGCGAGCAGTATGGCGACGAGATCAAGATCCACGCCTATTCGCCGCAGGAGTTCATGGGCGCGAAGCAGAAGCGCTTCGTATACGACTACGCCTACTGCGTCTGCCTGTTCGGCACGAAGAAGGAGCCGGTCGTGAGCAAGGCGCTGTTCGACTTCGCGCTCGGCTGCGGCGTGGAGCCGTGGGTGTTCTACGGCACGGAAAGCCCCGAGCTGTACGACGCGGCCATCGCGAACGGCGCGCGGCTGTTCACGGCCAACGATCCCGCCTGGGCGATGGATTATCTGCGCAGGAAGGGACTGCATCGGTAGGCTGTTCCGATTCCAGTTGCTGCCGCGCAAAGCGAGAAATGTTAGATGTATACAGCACGACCTGCCCGAGCATAAATTGGACTCGGGCAGGTCGTGCCGTATACCTGGGTGCTGCGATGCGAAAGAGCATTAAGTTGATGATAGCAATTATTGCGGCGTTTGGCAAAAAGCACCCACGCCGCGAATCAAATGAAGAGAGTCCAGGGAGTCAATGACTCCTTGGCGCAGGTTTGGGGGCGCGCAGCCCCCAACGTTCTCCCCGCGTAAAAACATATCAAGGCCAATGCGCCTGCGCAAAAACGCGCCCACGCCACGCCGTCAACTCCGTTCTCCGTCCCCCCTCGTCCTCTCCGCGTCCCTCCGTCCCCTTCGTTCTCCGTCGGGATCGCCATAAAGAAACGTACAAGCCCGAAGTGAACCGACAAAGTTCGATAACCATATCGACAATTCGAGAACGCGCTATCGGCGATCTCGACCCACGGCGGAATAGGAACGCAACATTCCGCAAGCCGTTCTGTTTGGCGCTATGCGGCAAACAGCAGGCGTGATCGAACATAAAACACCGCAATAGAAACGCATGACAGGCGTGAACCGAAGACAAAACGTTCACGCAAAAGCGCCCCCCTCGTGCCGCCGACTCCGTTCTCCGCGTCCCCTCGTCCCTCCGTCGGGATCGCCATAAAGAAACGTACAAGCCCGAAGTGAACCGACAAAGTTCGATAACCATATCGACAATTCGAGAACGCGCTACCAGCGATCCCGACCCACGGCGGAATAGGAACGCAACATCCCGCAAGCCGTTCTGTTTGGCGCTATGCGGCAAACAGCAGGCGTGATCAAACATAAAACACCGCAATAGAAACGCATGACAGGCGTGATTCAAGCGCAAAACACACCGGGAGAACCATATGGCAGGTTTAAGACGAACGCAAATTGCCGCGTCAGCCGTTCAAACATCTGCGCGTTTCAAACGGAATACAACACCGCGGCGCGCGGTGGAAAAATCCTCATTCGCCGTCCCCGTGCGGCACATTTCCCGAGGGGAAAGCCGAGCCGGCAGACTTGCCACAATCGAAAAAAAATATGCTCGTGCCTGCGAGGAAACCCGCCGCCGCGACAGCCCCCTCATGCCGCGCAGAACAGCCCCCGCGCGCACAAACGCCCCGGCCGGAGCTAAAACCGGCCAAACGCAACCTTTCGCCGGCGCACGATTCACTCACATATAAAGCCCAATATCGCTTCTTCGCGTCAGCGCGGAACATCGCCCCGCCGCGCTCTTATTCGGCGAGCCTGCGCCCGGCCGCGCTCGAAAGCTCCGTGCGCCAGACGGTGAGCATGAACGTAACAAAGCACGCGGACGAGCCGACCACGTCGGATATGGCCTCAGCGGTAAAGACACCCCACGGCCCCATGAACCGCGGCAGGATCACCGCCAGCGGGGCGACGATGAACGCCTTGCGCAGCAGCGAGAAGAACATCGCCCGCCGCGCCTTGCCCAGCGCGACGAAGCTGTGCTGGCCGGAGGACTGCATGAACATGAATATAAATGTCGCAAAATACAGCCGCACCGCCGGCACGGCCACATTCATCAGCTCGTCGCCGCCGTTAAAGAGCTGGATCAGCAGCCGCGGCGCCAGCTGCGCCAGCGCCCAGGCGATCAGCGAAAGCGTGAACGCGACCACAACCTGCACGCGGAAGCACGTCCGCACGCGATCCATTCGCTTTGCGCCGTAATTATAGCTCATTACCGGCGCGGCCGCCTGCGAGAAGCCCTGAATGGGCATCATGATGATCTGCCGAATCGAGTTGATGATGGTCATGACCGTGATGTAGACGTCGCCGCCCGCCTGGCCGAGGCTGGCGTTGCACACCGCCTGCACCAGGCTCTCCGTCACGCTCATCGTGCAGCTGGACAGGCCCAGCGACGCAATCCTGCCCATCAGGGGAAAATCCGGCTTCATCAGCGAGAGCCGCAGCCGGATCAGCGAGCGCCTGCCCGTCAGGAAAGCGAGCGTCCAAGCCGCGCTCAGCGCCTGCGATATGATCGTCGCCACCGCCGCGCCCTTCACGCCCATGTTAAAGACGAATATGAACAGCGGATCGAGCGCCACGTTGGTCAGCGCGCCGATGAGCACGCTCATCATGCCCACGCGCGTGAAGCCCTGCGCGTTGATGAACGGGTTCATGCCCAGCGCCGCCATGACGAACGGCGTGCCGAGCAGATAGACGTTGAGATAATCCTGCGCGTAGGGCAGCGTGTCGTCGCTCGCGCCGAAGAGACGCAAAAGCGGCGTCTTGACCAGATAGCCCGCAAGCGTGCAGAATACGGCGAAGAAGAGCAGCATCAGCATCGAATTGCCCATGATGCGGCCCGCGCGCTCGTCCTGCCCCTCGCCGCGCGCCATCGAGAACAGCGGCGCGCCGCCCTGCCCCGCCAGCGCCGTGAACGCGGAGATCAGCGTCACGATGGGGAACGTCAGCCCCACGCCCGCCAGCACGGTCAGGCCGACGTGCGGGATCCGCGCGATGTAGATGCGGTCAACCACGCTGTAGAGCACGTTGATCAGCTGCGCGGCGATCAGCGGCACGGCCATCCGCGCGATGGTCGAGGGGATATTGCCCTGTGAAAAATCGTTTTTTCGAGCTTCCTTTTGCATGGCCCTTACAGCCCTCCGAAAGTAATATTTCATGCGCGCAAACCCGCGCGGAACGTACAATCCTATTATACGGCTTTTACGCGCGTTTGCATTTCCGGCAATATGAAATCCATACTAAATAACGGCGATGATCGCGGCGCGGGCGATTGGAAGAGGAGCAGGCGCGCAATCCGGCGGTTTTGGGGATGGCGTCCTGAGGGTGAGATTTTTCATGGCGTAATCCGTCTGTCTGAAAGCGAGAAAACGCTCAACGGAGAATTGCTTCGGCAAGCGGAATGACCGCTCTCCTTTTCATGGCGGCGTTGCAGAAGAGAAGCCGTCGCCCGCGCGGGGCGTTCGTTTCCTCCGCGGGACATGGGCGCGATTGCGCCGTTTATCCCGTGCAATCCGGCGACTTTTTGAGGGATCCGCATGGGACGAGCGCTTTTCACGGCTTCAGTGCGCCGTTGGGGCGCGCAAAAAACGCCCGCCGGAAAAGCGAATGCTCCGACGGGCGGGATATGGAAGCGATATTACTTGGTGCCGAAGAGGCGGTCGCCCGCATCGCCCAGGCCGGGGATGATGTAGGCGTGCTCGTTCAGGCACTCGTCCACGGCGGCGATGTAGATATCGACGTCGGGATGGGCGGCCTGCACGGCGGTGATGCCCTCGGGCGCGCCAATGAGGCACATCAGGCGAATGTTCTTGCAGCCGCGGTCCTTGAGGAACTGTATGGCCGCGATGGAGGAGCCGCCGGTGGCGAGCATGGGATCGACGACGATGAGCAGGCGCTCGCTCGCGTCGGTGGGCAGCTTGCAATAGTATTCGACGGGCTGTTTGGTTTCCGGATCACGATAGAGGCCGATGTGACCGACCTTGGCAGCGGGGACGAGGCTCAGAATGCCATCGACCATGCCGAGGCCCGCGCGCAGGATCGGCACGACACCCAGCTTGCGGCCGGCGAGCATTTTGGTTGTGCATTTGCAGATGGGCGTTTCGATTTCGACGTCCCTGAGCGGCAGATCGCGCGTGACCTCATAGGCCATGAGCATACCGATCTCATTGAGCAGCTCGCGGAATTCCTTCGAGCCGGTTTCCTTCTTGCGCATGATGGACAGCTTGTGTTGAATCAGCGGATGGTCGAACACATACAGTTTACCCATTGTTTTTCTCCTCCACTCGTTTATGCCCCACTTCGGCATTTTACATTATTGTACTCCTTTCGCCGCCGCATTTCAACCCCCGCGCCAAAACAATACGTTAAATTCAGCGGGCAGCGTGCTGTGCCGGCGCCGCTGATCGAAGCCAGGCATCGCCCCGCAGACCAGCCCCCGCGCGCACAAACGCCTCTGCCGGAGCTATAACCGGCGGGACGCAGCACCTCGCCGGCCCGCAATTCACGCACACATAAAGCCCGCTATCCCACCGCCTCGCCAGCGCGGAACATCGTCCCGCCGCCCATCTGCACAAAAAGACCCGTCCGGCGCTGATATGCGGAGGCCGGACGGGTCGGGCTGTATAGCGCCAGGTTTTCCTGCTTTGCGCGGAATATGTGGAAGCGGCGCAGCCGCCGGGGCGCGTGTGCGAAGCGGTGCGTCAGCCGGCGCTGCCGACTGTGGAGAGGATGTGCATGAATTCGTCGCCGGTGATGGTTTCCTTCTCGTTGAGGAACTTGGCCAGCGCGTGCAGCTCGGTCATGTGCGTGCTCAGGAGCGCGCAGGCGTGCTTGTAGCGCTCCTTGACCAGATCGACGACCTGCTCGTCGATCTTCGCGGCGGTATCCGGCGCGCAGCTGAGCGACGTGTCGCCGCCCAGATACTGGTTCTGCGTCGTCTCCAGCGCCACCATGCCGAATTCCTCGCTCATGCCGTAGCGCGTGATCAGCGCGCGCGCCAGCTTCGTGGCCTGCTCGATGTCGTTCGCCGCGCCGGTCGTGATCGAGTTGAACACCAGCTCCTCCGCCGCACGGCCGCCCGTGAACGTCGCGATGCGGTCGAGCAGCTCGTCCTTGCTCAGCAGATTGCGCTCGCCCTCGTCCACCTGCATGGTGTAGCCCAGCGCGCCCGAGGTACGCGGCACGATGGTGATCTTGGTCACCGGCGCGGAGTGCGTTTGCAGCGCCGCCACCAGCGCGTGTCCGATCTCATGATAGGACACGATCAGCCGCTCCTTGTCGGAGAGAATCTTGTTCTTCTTCTGATAGCCGGCCACGACCACCTCGATGCTTTCCTCGAGGTCGGACTGATTGACGCTCTGCCGGCCCTGACGCACGGCGCGCAAAGCGGCCTCGTTGATCATGTTGGCCAGCTCCGCGCCGGACGCGCCGGATGCCGCGCGCGCAATCGCGCCGAAATCCACGTTCGGATCCATCTTCACCTTGGCGGCGTGGACGCGGAGGATCGCCTCGCGGCCTTGCAGGTCGGGCAGCTCGACGGGCACGCGCCGGTCGAATCGGCCGGGACGCAGCAGCGCCGGATCGAGCGACTCGGGGCGGTTGGTCGCGGCCAGTATCACCACGCCCTTTGAGCCGTCGAAGCCGTCCATCTCGGTGAGCAGCTGGTTGAGCGTCTGCTCGCGCTCGTCGTTGCCGGAGAAGCCGCCGCCGTCGCGCTTCTTGCCAATGGTGTCGATCTCGTCGATAAAGACGATGCAGGGCGCCTTTTCATTGGCCTGCTTGAACAGATCGCGCACCTTGGCCGCGCCCATGCCGACGAACATCTCAACGAATTCCGAGCCGGAAATCGAGAAGAACGGCACGTTGGCCTCGCCCGCGACCGCCTTGGCCAGCAGCGTCTTGCCGGTGCCGGGCGGGCCCACGAGCAGCGCGCCCTTGGGCATCTTCGCGCCGATCTGCCTGTACTTGTCGGGATTGTGCAGGAAGTCGACGATCTCCTGCAGCGCCTCCTTGGCCTCGTCCTCGCCGGCCACGTCCTTGAACTTGATGCCGGTTTCCGAGGCGACGTACATCTTGGCGTTGCTCTTGCCGAAGGACATGGCGTTCGCGCCCACGCCGCCCATCTTCTTGATCAACGCGCGGGAGACAAGCTGTCCGACCACCGCAAAGATCACGATGGGCAGCACCCACGTCATGAGGAAGCTCATGATGGGCGACATTTCCTTCGCCTTGACCTCGCCGAACTTGCAGCCGGAATCCTTCAGGCGGTTCACCAGATCGGGGTCGTTGAACGTCGCCGTCTGATAGATATTCGGCTCCTCGGCGTTGTCGAGGAAGTAGATCACATCGCTCTCCACCTCGACCTGCGAGATCTTCTTTTCCTCCAGCATCGTCAGGAACGTGCCGTAGTCCACCTCGCTGATCTGCTGCGTGAGCAGGCTGGGGAACAGCAGCCAGTTGAGCAGCAGCAGCACGCCCATCGCCACCAGATAATAGAATATCAGCGGCTTTTTGTTGAC
>SFOF01000065.1 GCA_004552515.1 Clostridiales bacterium | reverse complement strand
GCGGAGTCCTGCCTCCTGCAGCAGCTCGAACGCGACCAGCATACTGAGAATGATGATCGGCGTCGTGAACGGCACCTCCTGCTCTGCCTGGATCACGGACAGCAGCAGCTTTGCCGGGATCATCTCCGGGTGGTACATTGCGATCGCCACATACAGCGCCGGCAGCGTCAGCGCCAGCAGCAGCGCCAGATAGCGCAGCAGCGTGAGCGCTGAGCCGACGGCAAAGTGGCGGGCGTTGTCCTCCGGTGCGTGCATCAGCAGCCCCAGTGTACCCGGCAGGATGAAGCCGAGCGGCAGCCCGTCGGCCAGCAGGCCGACGCGCCCGTCAAGCAGCGCGGAGGCAAACTTGTCCGGGCGCTCCGTGTGCCCCATCTGCGGAAACGGCGAGCGCGGGTGGCTCACGAGATACGGCTCCAGATCGCCGATGCCGATTACGGCCTCGATGTCGATGGCGTCCAGCCGGTCGAGAATCTCCTGTACGCGCGCCGCATCCGCGATACCCTCCAGATAGACGACGGCAAGCCCGGTCTCTGACTGGCGCCCGACCACGGTCTGGCGGATCTTCAGCTCCGGCGAGTGGATGCGCCGCCGCACGAGCGAGGTGTTGATGCGCAGCGTTTCGACGAACGCGTCGCGCGCACCCTTGACGGACTTTTCGATTGTCGCTTCGGAGATCTGCCGCACATTTGAGGTGCGCACCTCGAACGTCACGGCCAGCCGCAGCCCGTCGAACACGAGCGCCGCGTGTCCCGCCGTCAGGTCGGAGATCACGTCGTCCATCTCCGTGCGCGTTTTCACAGAGTAGCTGTAGACCGCGCCTTGCTCGATCAGCCGCACCGCCTCGCGCGAGGAATCGATCTGCGCCAGCCGGCCGCAGGCCGTCAGCGGCCGCAGGATGTCCTCCGAAACGTCCGAGCCGGAGACCACGCCGTCCAGCCAGCAGACCTGCACCGCAATGCGCGACTGCAGCCCCACGCGAATCTGGCGGATCTCGAAATCGTCGCAGGCCAGCATCCGCTTGAGATGCTCGTGCATACCGTCCGGAAATTTCCTGTGAACCTCTTCGTTGGTCTTTTCATGGCAGAACTCGTTCCAGATGGTTACCTTTATCATGGTCGCTTCCTCCGTTATTGGTATTGGGTGAGCGCCCCCGCGCCCGTTTTTATAAATCAGACTTTGGTCTGTTTATAGTCTATCAGACCGGATCCTGTACGTAGGCCTTCACCAGACGGAGCGTGTTGTCCACACCCTCGGCGTGCGTGCGCTCATAGCCGTGCGAGGCGAACACGCCGGGGCCGATGAGCGCATGGCGCGCCTCAAGCCCCGCGCGCATGGCGGCGCTGGCGTCGGAGCTATAGTGCGGATAAATGTCTGCGGCGTAATGAAGGCCGTTTTGCTCGGCCAGCTCGATCAGGCGGCTGGTCATCTCATAATTGTAGGGGCCGCTGGAATCCTTGCAGCAGATGGACACCATGGTCTCGTCGCAGCCCAGGTCGTCGCCGACGCAGCCCATATCGACCGCCAGCATATCCTCTATGCCCTCCGGCACGACCGCCGCGCCGTGACCGACCTCTTCAAACACAGTAAACATGATGGTTACGCGCCGCGCGGGCTTGATCTGCCCCTCGGCCACGCCCTTTGCCAGCGCCAGCAGTATGCCACTCGAGGCCTTGTCGTCCAGATGGCGGCTCTTCAGATAGCCCGATTCGGTCAGCACCGTACGCGTGTCCCAGCTGACGAAGCAGCCCGGCGCAATGCCCAGCTTCTTCACATCGTCGGCACTGCGGACGATCTCGTCGATGACGATCTCCATGTTCTTGTCGTCGCGCGGCTTGGCCCCCATGCCGGCAAAGACGTGCTGCGAGGCATAGTTCGACTGAACTGTGCCGCTATAGGCGCGCCCGTCGCGCGTGTGGATCGTGCAGTTTTCCGTCTCGACGGTCGCGTCCTGCCAGCCGCCGATCTGCGTATAGGCGAGCCGCCCGTTCGACTTGATCGAGCGCACCATCGCGCCCAGCGTGTCAACGTGCGCGCTCATCAGCAGCGGATGGCCCTCGCCGCCCAGCGTGCAGACCACCGTGCCCTTGCGTGTTTTTTCGGGCTTAAAGCCCATATCGGTCAGCGTTTTAACCAGATAATCGGTCACTTTCGCCGTATAGCCCGTCGGGCTGGGAATGGCGAGCAGCGCCTGAATCTGCTCCATGGCATACTGAAGCATATCGTTCACCTCATTTTTTCATTCGTGCGCGCCGCCTGCCGGACAGCGCAGCTTTCTTCTATTATAATCGGAAATCGCGCTCCTTGCAATGCTTGACAAAAATTTTCCCGTGTGGTATGCTTTCAAAAAACTCCATCCAGGGAGGCCGCCGCCATGCAGCGTTCACTATCGCGCGCGCTTTATGAGGAAATGACCGTCGAGGATCAGACGTTTACCGACGAATACGCCGAGGGGCTTGAGGGGCGCGCGCTCGAATGTGCCGGTTGTACGTTTGAGCGCTGTACGTTCGCCGATTTTCGGATCGACCGCTACGACTTTGCCGGCTGTACGTTCCGCGGCTGCGATCTGAGCGGCCTGACGATGAACAACAGCCGCCTGAGCCGTGTAACGCTGATCGACTGCCGTATGTCCGGTCTGACGATCACGGACGGCCTGCTGCGGGACGTGTCCTTTACGAACTGCCTGATGGACTACGCCGCCCTTTCCGCCTCGAAATTTACACGCGTCGATATGACCGGCTGCGCCCTGCGCCACGGCATACTGGGCGACGTGAAGGCCGCCGGCTGGTCGATCAGCCGCTGTGATCTCACCGAAGCGGAAATCGTGCGCACGCCGCTTAACGGGCTTGACCTGAGCGACAGCGAGCTTAACGGCCTGCTGGTTGATCCCGCCGATCTGCGCGGCGCGACAGTCAACGCCCTTCAGGCGCTCGCCTTCGCGCGGCTCATGGGGCTGCGCATTAAGGACTGAAAAAAGCGATCCGGCATAACGTCGGATCGCTTTTCATATGAGGAATTACAGCTCGCTGGCCGCGTCCTCGTCCAGCAGGAACTGGACGTTGGGATGCACCTGCAGCAGGGACGCGGGCATCTTGGGCGTGATGTTGCCCTTGATGGCCTGCGCAATGGCCCTGGCCTTGCCCTTGCCGGTCGCCAGCAGGATGATGCGCTTGGCCGCCATGATGTTGCGGTTGCCCAGCGTGATGGCCTGGCGCGGCACATCCTCGCGCTTCTCGAAGAAGCGGGTGTTCGCGTCGATGGTCATGTCGGTCAGCGTGACGATGTTGGTGCCGGACACGAACTCGTCGCCAGGCTCGTTGAAGCCGATGTGGCCGTCGTGGCCGATGCCCAGAATCTGCAGATCGATGCCGCCGGCCGCCTCAACCGCCGCGTCGTAGGCCTTCGCATCGGCCTCGTGATCCGCGCCGATGCCGCAGGGCACGTGCGTGTTGGCCTTGTCGATGTTAATGTGGTCAAACAGCTGCTCGTTCATGAAGCGGCGATAGCTGCACACGTGCTCGGGCGACAGGCCGATATACTCATCCAGATTGAAGGAGCGCACCTTGGAGAAGTCCAGAATGCCTTCCTTGTTCATGCGGATCATTTCCTGATAGGTCGGAATGGGCGTGGAACCGGTGGCCAGACCCAGTATGCAATCCGGCTTCTTCAGGATCTCGGACGCGACGATCATGCCCGCGGCCTTGCCGACTTCCGCTTCATTCTTGTAAACAAATACCTGCATGACAATACCCTCCTTAAAGGCTTGTAATATATAAACCGCCGAAGGACGCGCCCAGGCGTCTCTTCAGGTATGGTTTCTGATGTAGGAAGACGCTGCCGCGCGGCGCTCCCCCTTTTATCGGGAAACGCCGCGCGTATGCCGTTTTTTAGTCCAGCGCGTAACGGCCGTCGGCCTCGCCGTGGCGGTGGATCCACTCGCCGTCGGTGAAGTCCGGAATGGCCACGGGCGCGCTGCCCGTCGCGATCGACATCTCGCTCAGCGCCGTGATGCTCAGCCAGGAGGCCGCGTCGTACACGTCGATGGGCGGATTGGTGCCGTTCTGCACGCTCTCGACGAACGCGCGCAGCACCAGATAGTCCATGCCGCCGTGTCCGCCGCGCAGGCCGAACTCTTCATATTCCTTCCACAGCGGATGCTGATACTTTTTAAGATAGCTCTCCTCGCTCACCCAGGTGTGCGGCTCGATCGGCGCGCTGTTTTCGTCCATCGCGTCGGACAGGCCACCCTCCAGATAGATCGACTGATTGTCCTCCATCCAGATGCCCTTGGAGCCCTGGATGCGGCCGCCGCGGGAATACGGGCGCGGCGTGGTGCAGTCGTGCGTCAGGACGATGGTTTCGCCATTCGCGCACTTGATGAGCGTGGTCACGACGTCGCCCTCGTGGACAGGCTTATTCGTCACCTCGTCGCCGGGGCGGTTGTTCTTAAACCACTCTTTCAGGCCGGCGCTCTTCGACGCCATGCTGACCAGCGACACCATGCGGTTGCCGCGGTTGATGTTCAGATACTTGGCGATCGGGCCAAGCTCGTGAGTGGGATACAGCTCGCCGTTTCTGTTCAGGAAGTTATCCTGACGGTAGTGGCGGCGCACGTCGCCCCAGCCGATTTCATCGCGCAGGTCGTGCTCATAGCCGCCCTGGCAGTGGGTCACCTCGCCGAACACGCCCTGACGCACCATGTTGAGCAGCGCCATTTCGCGGCTGTTGTAGCAGCAGTTTTCCAGCAGCATGCAGGGGATTCCGGTTTCCTCGCTGGTGCGCACCATGCGCCAGCACTCTTCCACCGAGCCGGCGCCGCCGACCTCCATGGCCACGCGCTTTCCGGCCTTCATGGCGGCGATGCAGATGGCGATGTGCGTCGTCCAGCTGGTCATGACCACGCAGGCGTCGATATCGCCGCGCGCAACGACGCGCTTATAATCGGTATCGCCGTCCGGCTTAAAGCCCTGCATTTCCTCGGCGATGGTCTGCGCGTTCTCGATGCGGTCCTGATAGACGTCGCACACCACGCGCACCTTCACGTCAGGCATCTGGAGCAGCGTTTTCATCTGACCGCAGCCGCGTCCGCCCAGGCCGATGATGGCCAGGTAGATCGTGCGTCCCGCTTCACCCATTTTCATAGCGTTTGTCCTCCAACTTATGTTGCGTCCCTCAGCACTCGACGGCCGTCCACTCGCCGTTCTTCAGCGCGGAATTGCGCTCGGCGGTGGCCAGGCAGATGGTGCGGTAGGTGGATTCGTTGTCGGCCGTCTCGATGGGCTTGTCGTTCAGGATCGCGTCGATGAAATACTTCACCTCGCGGTAGTAGCCGTCGTCGCCGCCGCAGTCGTCGGCCTTGAACGCCTTGCCGTCCACCGGATAGACGGTGGTCGCGCCATCCTCGAACACAACCGCGCCCTTTTCGAAATTGGCGCGATAGGTCATCTTGAAGGGGAATTCGGGGCTGTTGATCGACCAGTCGTCGGCAGTGTTGACGATGAAGCCGTCATAGCGATACTGCGTCGTCACCGCGTCGAAGCCGCCGCCCGGATTGACGTTGCGGCCCAGCGTGGACACGGCCTCGGGCATGCCGAAGAGCCAGTTGACCATATCGACGTCATGGACGTGCTGATCCAGCAGGCAGCCGCCGGAGCGGTTCTCGTCGAGCAGCCAATCCTGGAAAGACCACTTGGGCCAGCCGCCGCCGCGATAGAAATAGCAGAAGACGGGCTTGCCGAACTCGCCGGAATCGACGTAATGCTTGAGCGTCTCATAGGCCGGCCAGAAGCGCAGGCACTGGGCGATCATGAGCTTTTTATTGTTCTTCTTCGCCGCGTCGATCATCATGCGGCACTGGGTGGGATTGATGGCCATGGGCTTCTCGCACAGCACGTGATGGCCGGCGTTCAGCGCCTTGCAAGTATAATAGCAGTGCAGATAGGTGGGCAGCGCGATGTCAACGTAATCCAGTTCCTCGTTCTTGAGCATCTCGTCGAAATCATGATAGAGATGGAACTGGGAGAAATCATACTGAGCCTTGCCCAGATCGCCCATGTTGCCGCCGGTGAACTGCTCGTGGAACTTCTTGTCGTCCACGTCGCACAGCGCGACCAGCTTGACCGGCGCGCCCTCCTTCATCAGGCGCAGATACTGATCCAGATGACCGTGACCCATGAATCCGATACCGACCAGACCAACCTTCAACATAATAACAACTCCTTTTTTCCAGTGTCTGTGCTGTCCGCAGGCCTTCAGTCCCGCGGGCGTTTGATCACGCATTCATCGGGCGCGGCTTCTTCATGCCCCCGCGCCCGGCCGGCTCTCCGCCTTCAGCATTCGACGATGCGCCCAAGCGCGTCCAGCGTGCGCACGACCACAGCGTCGGTCGCGCAGGGGAAGCCGTTCATCTCGGCGGTCAGATAGCCGTCGTAGCCGCAGGCTCGCAGCTCCTTCATGACGGCCGGGAAATTCGCGTCGCCGCCCAGCAGGTCGACGAAGCCGTTGATGTTGCCCACGATCGTGCGGAAGTCCTTGACGTGGACGCGGGCGATGCGCTCGCCCAGTATCTTCACCCAGTGCTCGGGATAGCCGGTCACCAGCACGTTGCCGATGTCGAAATACACCTTGACGTAGTCGGAGCCGATCTTGTCGATAAAATCGCGCGTCTCCAGCGGGGAGAGCAGGAATTTGTTCCAGACGTTCTCCAGCGCAATGACCACGCCGGCCTCCTCGGCGTCCTTGGCCAGCTCCCTGCAGGCCTCGAGCGCGCGGTCATAGGCCACGTCGTAAGGCACGACCGGGCAATCCGGAATGAAATCCGCGCCCACGCAGCCGGGCACGACCAGTATCGCGCCGCAGCCCAGCACCCTGGCGGCATGAAGCTGGAAGCGCACGGTGGCCTTGGCCTGCTCGCGGACGGCGGGATCGTCGTGCGTCAGGGGCGTACCCCAGTAAAGGCCGCTGGCCAGCGAGCTGATCTCGATCCCCAGTTCATCCGCCAGCGTGCGGAAACGGGCAATCTCTTCGTCGCTGCTTTTCAGGCTCAGCGGGCCCTCGGCGTCCAGCGACAGCTCGATGCTGTCATAGCCGGTCTTGGCGGCCAGGCGCATACAATCCTCGGCGGACATACCGGCGGGAAAAGACCAGACATTAATGCCCTTTTTCATGAATCGGTTTCCTCCTTTGAGCGTCTTTTGACCCCATGGCTCTATTATAGCAGACCGCGACGCGCTTTGCATGAGCAATTTGGACGGCTTTTTTATCATTTTGGGCGCGATTTTACTTGCCTTTCAAGTTCGAATCGGCTAAAATGAAAAGGGAGCGCCGCAACGCGCTTCATACTATAATAACGGAGATACAAAAGCGTGAATTACGAACCGCTGAAAATCGAGCGGCCGCTGCGCGTCGGGCGGCTGTACAGTCTGCATTACTTTCAGTTCGCCGCGGGCTATATCTTCCCCGGTGAATCGCACGATTTCTGGGAGATGGTGTATATCGACCGGGGCGAAGCCGACATCGGCGCGGGCGAGGAAATCGTACGGCTGCGCGAGGGGCAGGTGTTCTTCCACAGGCCGGGCGAGTTTCACACGATCCTCGCCGGAGCGACCGGGCCGAACATCATGGTGCTGTCCTTCGACGGCGCGCTCTCGCCGCTGCGTCCCCTCGCCCACCGCGTGCTGCCGGTTTCCGCGCCCGAAAAGACGCTCCTGCGGCAGATCATTCAGGAGGGCGAGGCCTGCTTCGGGCCGGTGCTGGACATTTCCGATCAGCACCGGCTGGTTCCGCTGGAGGGCACGCCCTTCGCCGCCTGCCAGCTGATCGAGACGTACCTCACGCAGCTTCTCATACTGCTCGTGCGCGGCGATTCCCACGCGCAGACGCGGACGAACGCCCTCAAAAGCGCGCCTCAGCCGCTGACCGGCGAGGAGGACGCGGCCGCGCTCACGCTGCGTCTGGCCGCCCTCATGCGCGAGCACCCGGACGGCAGCCTGACGTTCGAGGCGCTCTGCCGCCATTCCGGTCTGTGCGCGACGGCGCTCAAGAGCGCGTTCCGACGCGTGAACGGTATGGGCGTAATGGAGTATTACCGACGGCTCCGGCTGGAGGAAGCGCGCCGCCTGCTGCGCGAGGGGCGCTACAACGTCACGCAGACCGCCGAAAAGCTGGGCTATTCGAGCGTCAACGCGTTCTCAAGGCAGTTTCGGGCACTTCTGGGCGTCACGCCGACGGGCTATCTGAAGAGCGTGCGAAAATAGCGTTGTTCGGAAATCGTCCGTGTTTCGAGCGTGAATCCACTCATTTTTGCACAAAATGCAGCGCAATGTTCGGATTATCGGTACGCCCCGTTTATCCGTTTACGCGATTGTTCGGAATCATCTTAACACAAAAAGCGCTGCCGCCGCAAAAAAGGCCGGCTTTTTTACAGGAAGTCAATGCCGCTTTCATCGCAGATGCGATCCGCTCTGATATACTGCATATATGTCGGCTGATAACACACGACACTGAAAGGGGATACTGCCGCAATGAGCGAAGTTCAGAAAGTCTTTGATTTGATCCGTCTTGAACAGGAGCGCCAGTCTCAGACCATCGAGCTGATCGCGTCTGAAAACTTTGTCAGCGAGGACGTGCTGAAGGCGACCGGCTCCTGCCTGACCAACAAATACGCGGAGGGCTATCCGGGCAAGCGCTATTACGGCGGCTGCCATGTGGTCGACCAGATCGAAAACCTCTGCCGCGACCAGTGGAAAAAGGTGTTCAACACCGATTATCACGTCAACGTCCAGCCCCACAGCGGCAGTCAGGCCAACTTTGCCGCCTACGCCGCCATTTTGCAGCCGGGCGACACCATCCTCTCCATGAGCCTGGACAACGGCGCGCACCTGACGCACGGCTCGCCCGTCAACTTCTCCGGCAAGCTGTACGACATGGTGTTCTACAGCACCGACGACAACGGCTATATCGACATGAACGACGTGCGCGAAAAGGCGCTCGCCTGCCATCCCAAGCTGATCCTCACCGGCGCGAGCGCATATCCCCGCGTCATAGACTTTGCCGCCTTCCGCCGCATTGCCGACGAGGTGGGCGCGTATCTGATGGTGGATATGGCGCACATCGCGGGCCTTGTGGCGGCGGGCTGCCATCCCTCGCCGTTCGAGGCCGGCTGCGACATCATCACCACCACCACGCACAAGACGCTGCGCGGCCCGCGCGGCGGCCTGATTTTCTGCAAGCCGGAGCTGGCGAAAAAGATCGACAGCGCCGTTTTCCCCGGCTCGCAGGGCGGCCCGCTGGAGCACGTCATCGCCGCCAAGGCCGTCGCCGCGATCGAAGACAGCCAGCCTGCCTTCCACGAGTATGCGAAGAAGATCATCGTCAACTGCAAGGCGATGGCCGACGAATTCGTCCGTCTGGGCTACGACTTGGTGACCGGCGGCACGGACAACCACCTGTTCCTGGTCGATCTGACCCGTCAGGGCGTGACCGGCAAGGCGCTGCAAAACGCGCTGGACGAGTGCAACATCACGCTGAACAAGAACTGCGTGCCCAACGAGCAGCGCTCGCCGCAGGTGACCTCGGGCGTGCGCATCGGCACGGCGGCCATGACCACGAAGGGCATGACGGCGGAGGGCTTCATCGCCACGGCGCGCGTCATCGACAAGGTGGTCAAAGCGCTGCAGGAAAAGCGCTTCGACGAGGCCTTCATCGAGAGCATCAAGGCCGAAACCGCCGCGATACTGGCCGAGATCAAGTAAGCAAGGCAGTATAGACGGACGTCCCGCACCGCATGGGCGAGGCGTCCGTTTCTTCATATTTCGGGAGTCAATACGGCGGAAGGCCGCGGCTTTAACGCCACCCGGGGATAAGACGCGACGTTCTGACGGCCATTCATTTCAGTCCCTTTCAAAGGCATACGAGCCGCGCGCGATGTTAATATTTTCAAAATCGCTTGACTTTTGGCAGTCATCGTATATAATAAAATATGTTGCTCAAATGATCCATTAGCTCAGTCGGTAGAGCACCTGACTTTTAATCAGGGTGTCCGGGGTTCGAATCCCCGATGGGTCATATCGAAAGCCCCCGAAATCATTGAGGTTTCGGGGGTTTTCTTATCACATAACATCTTCTCACTTCGTTTTC
>SFOF01000064.1 GCA_004552515.1 Clostridiales bacterium | reverse complement strand
TGCTGCGGTCTTTGGCAAAGGCAAAGTATGCAAGTACGCCCAGTGGGCACTTTGGCCTTGCAACAGCGATATACTGTCATTTCACATCGCCCATACGGCGCTATCCCGATCTGACGGTACACCGCATGATAAAGCTGCTTATCGCCGGACAGCTGGAGACGGCGCAGGCCATGCAGGGCAGGATGGCCGATCTGGCCGCCGAAACCAGCCGCTGCGAATATGAAGCGGCCTCCCTCGAGCGCGACGCGGACGATCTCGTGCGTACCTGGTACATGAAGCCGCACGTTGGCGAGGTGTTCGACGCGACGGTGGTCAGCGTGACGGCGTGGGGCTTCTATGTCGCGCTGGACAACACCGCCGAGGGTCTTGTGCGCGGCGGCGAGCCGGACGAGGATTACTTCTACGACGAGGAGCGCCAGTGTCTGCGCGGCGCTCGCTCCCACCGCAAGATCCGCAGCGGCGACCGCGTGCGCGTGCGTCTGGATTCCGCCGATGTGCCGGCGCGCGAGCTGACCTTCACGGCGCTCTGGCCGGACGACGGCAAACGGCGCAAAAAGAGCGCAGACGATGAGGAAAACGCGGAAAATTAGAGCGCGCTTTAAGAAACGCGGGGATTTTGCGCCGGATCAGGACAAATGCCCGCGGCGGGAATTCCTTCGTGCAGACGGCGCGCTTTATTGTGAAACATACGCGATATAACTTGATCGCTCCGATTCGGATGGTTCTCCGTCCGCATCGGAGCGTTTGCGTATACAGGGCGCAATTTGAAAGATAGACACATTTTTTAACATCGGCGCGGATTTTGGCAGGAAAAACGGATGCGCGGCGCGAAAAACTCTATGGACGCGTCACTCGGCGGCGTTCGCAAGTGAAAACGATGAACAGGGTCTGCCCAACAATGCTTTTTGAAAGGCGTGATTTAAGCGATGAAGCACCCGATCTGGTTTATTGGCAACGCGCATATCGATCCGGTCTGGCTGTGGCGCTGGCAGGAGGGCTTCGCCGAGATCAAGGCGACGTTCCGCTCGGCGCTCGACCGCATGAACGAATTTGAGGATTTCATATTCACTTGCGCGGGCGCGTGCTATTATCAGTGGGTTGAGGAAAACGAGCCGGCGATGTTCGAGGAGATCAGGCGCCGCGTTCGGGAGGGGCGCTGGGTGATCGCGGGCGGCTGGTGGCTCCAGCCCGACTGCAACGCCCCCTGCGGCGAATCGTTTGCGAGACATTCGCTCTACAGCCAGCGCTATTACGAAAAGACCTTCGGCACGCGCGCGCAGTTCGGCTATAACGTGGACAGCTTCGGCCATAACGGCATGATTCCGCAGCTGCTTTCGCTCTCTGGGATGCCGCGCTACGTCATGATGCGCCCCGGCGAGCACGAAAAGGCGCTGAACGCCGACGCGTTTGTCTGGGAGGGCGTGGACGGCACGCGTATTCCCGTGTTTCGCATCCCCTTCGCCTATTGCGGCGACTGGGGCGACCGTGAGCTGAGCCGGCGGCTGGACGTGCTGACCGAGCGCGTTGAGGAAAAGGACGAGCCGTATATGCTGTTCTACGGCGTGGGCAATCATGGCGGCGGCCCGACCATCGCCAATTTGCGCGCCGTTGTGCGCTATACCGAGCAAGACGAAAGCCTGCGCTTCGGCCAGCCCGGCGACTATTTCGACTATGTGGAGAAGAACGACGCGCTGCATCTGACGGTGAAGGGCGATCTTCAGCATCACGCCATCGGCTGCTACAGCGCCTGCCGCGCCATCAAGCGCGACAACCGCCGCGCCGAAAACCGCCTGCTGGCCGCCGAAAAATGGATGACCGCGGCGATGTCGCTGATGAACTTGAAGGACTATTCCGACAAGCTCAGAACGGCGTGGGCGGACGTGATGTTCAATCAGTTTCACGACATCATGGGCGGCTGCGCCATCAAGGCGGCCTATGAGGACGCGCGCGAGCTGCACGGCGAGGCGCTCAAGCTGGGCGGCGACGTGCTGAACGCTGCGCTCCAGCGCATTTCCTGGCACATCGACACACAAGACGGCCGTCCGCTCGACGCGGGCGCAGTGACCGGCTGGGAGGAATGGGAGCGCGTGACGAACGGCACGCCCTATGTGGTGTTCAATCCCAACGTCTTCCCGGTGGACGCGGTCGTGCCCATCTCGAGCCGCCTGACCGGCGCGGCCGACGAAACCGGCGCGCCGCTGCCCTTCCAGAACGTCCGCTCCGAGAAGAACACCGAACCGGAGCGCGCCGATGAGGAGGGCGTTGTGTCCGTCTCGCTGCCGCCGCTGGGCTGGCGCACGATCTATCTGAAAAGGTACGTCGAGGACGGCGAATCGGCGATGTCCACGCGTTTGCTGAAGGGGCGGCACGATACGCTCGAAAACGACTGGGTGCGCCTGACGTTCAACCGCACGAGCGGCGCGCTCTCGTCGATCTATGACAAGACGACGGGACGCGAGCTGCTGGCCTCCGCCGCGCTGGCCGAGGTGATCGAGGACTATCAGAACGACACCTGGGCGCACGCGAAGGATTCGCTGGCGGGCACAATCGGCGCGTTCGGCGGCGGCAGCCTGCGCCTTGTTGAAAACGGCGCGGTGTGCGCGGTCATGCGCTGCGAGTCGCACTACAACGATTCCACGCTCATTCAGGACTTTACGCTCTATCGCGACAAGCCGGATATCGACGTGCGCGTGCGGCTCGACTGGCGCGAGACGTTCCGAATCCTCAAGCTGAGCTTCCCGCTGAAGGCCGAAAACACGCGGGCCGTTTACGAGATCCCCTACGGCTTTATCGAGAAGCCCGCCAACGGCGAGGAGGAGCCGGGCCAGGCGTGGGCGGCGGTCTGCGGCGAGCAGGACGGCGAAGAGGCGTCGCTGGCTGTGCTGACCGATTCCTGCTACAGCTATTGTGTGGACGGCTCTGCGCTCAAGTTCATCGCGGTGCGCAGCGCGGGCTGGGCCGATCATTTCGGACTCAAGGATCAGGACACGCTGGTGATGGATCTGGGCTGGCATGAATTTGCCTATTCGATCGTGCCCGGCGCGGCGCTCGATCCCGCCGCGCTGACCCGGCGCGCGGCGGCGCTCAATCAGCCGCCCATCGTCGTGCGCGAGACGTTCCACAGGGGCGAACTGCCCCGCACGGCCTCTCAGGCGAGTGTCAGCTGCAAAAATGTGCTGCTGAATGTCATAAAGCCCGCCGAGGACGGCGAGGGCCTGATCGTGCGCCTGAGCGAGACGGCGAACATCCCCGCCCACGCGCAGATCGATCTGCCCTTTGCGAACGCGTCCTTCGAGGCCGACTTTAAGCCGCTCGAAATCAAAACCTTCCGCGTGGACAGAAGCGGCGCGCATCCGCTCAATCTGCTGGAGGAAGAACTGTAATCGCATAGCGAAAAATCCCATCCCTGCCATGGCGCGGGGATGGGATTTTTGTCTTGGGTTAAAAGAAATTGCCAGCCAACTGGATGGGGAGAGAATACGTCCGTCCACGAAACGGGCGCGCGCTCATTGCGCTGTGAGGACGCTCCATATGGCGAAGCGCCTTTTCGGGGGAGGACGTTCGCCGGGTTGACGCGGAGGGGCAGCCGCGGCGCGCGGTGTCGCCGGTCGTGCGGCTGAAAGAGATCGGCGGCAAACGGCGCGTTTGGCGCGGCGCAGGCGGTTGGAGAGAACGGCGCGATATGGCGCTCGTGGAGAACGGCTTTGCACGGCGTGCTTCGTATCCGGCAGAGGGGGCGAGACGCGCGCAAAAACGCCCGCCGCGGACTGAGCCGAAGCGGGCGGTAGAGCGTTACGCCTTGACGAGTATGTAATCGTGCGCGGGGACGACGTGGCCGTCGTAGTCATAGTCGGCCTCGGCGTAATTGAAGACCATGCTGTCGCCGCCGGAATAGGTCACGCGGTAGACGTCCGGCGCGAGCTGCTCGTGCCTGTCCATGAACTGCGTCTGGAGGTATTTGAGCGGCTGATAGTCGTCGTAGGCGCGTTTGACCTGCCGCGCGCCCTTTTCAAGCTGCTCGTCGGTGCCGGCGAGTATGTCCAGATCGCCCATCCAGTTGCTCTTGCGGCCGCTCACAAAGGCGGAATGGACATAGATGGCCGGCCGGCCGCCGTATTCGTAACACTTGAGCCGTTCCTTCCACGTCTTGGCGGGATAATTGACCGTCTCGGCGGAGGGGTTCGAGAGCACGATGCCGTGATAGACCAGACTCCACAGCGGGACGCGCCGCGCCGCGATTTCCGGCATATCGCCCAGCAGATTGAAGCTCTGATACAGGCCGTAGTCCATTTCGCGGACATACATATCAAAACAGCCCTCGCTGGCCGCGCCGCCGAACGTCTCGCGCGCAAGGCGGAGGATGCGCAGCCAGTTTTCGGCCGTCTCGCGGCGGGTCTGCGGGTGACGCGGGTTATAGCAGGCGCGCGGCCAGACGGTTGAGATCACGTCGATATAGTGAAGGCCGTGAAAGCCCAGAGCGGCGACCCTGGGGAAATCCTCTTTGGCGCGCCTGAGTCCCGGCACGGCGCAGAGATGATACATATTGCCCGCGCTCCAGCCCGCGCTGTTCTGGCTGACCGTGCCGTCGCGCTTGACGATCAGCTCGTCCTCGTCGAATGTGTCGGCGATGCGGTAGGCGTCGGTCGAGTTGGTGTGGCAGTCGATCGAATAGCCCAGAGAACGCGCATGGGCGATCAGCGCGCGCAGGCCGTCCTCGCCGCCCAGATCAGGCTCGACCGGGAACAGCTGCGGATAGCGGCCGTCGTGGCCCTTGCGGTTCCAGCCGACCAGGCAGAAATCCGCGTCCTCAACGCCCGCGCGCTTGTAGGCGTCCATCAGCTCGCCGGCGCGCTCAAACGACACGGCGACGTGCATGGGCGGCTCGTTTTCGACTGTCTGCTCCGGCACGGGGGAGGGCACGGGCTTCCACGCCTGACGGATGCGGATGTAGAGCGTGTCGGCGGCGTGACGTAGCTCGGGGCGCTCCTTCATGCGCTCGAGGAGCGGACGCACCTCGCCGCGCGCGAGCTGTTCGTCCCGATAGGCGCGCGCCATGCCGGAATAGTCCGCGTCGCCGCCGTGCAGCAGGCGGATGACGATCACAATGTCCTCATAGGCGGGCGCTTCATAGTCGAAGCGGAAGGACAGGCGATATACGCCGCCCTCAACCGACACGACGTGTGACAGATCCAGATTGCCGCTCAGCGCCATGGCCGCGGCGCAGAAGCCGTCCTTCTTCAGGCCGGACAGCGGCAGTATCGGCACGGTGAACACCCACTCGCCGTCCGCGCGGGGCGTGAAGGGGCAGAGCAGATCGCCCGTGCCGCAGGAGGCCGAGCAGGCGATATAGCCCTCGCTGCCCGCGGGCGCGGTGAAGGCGTCCGGGCGCACGTCGATTTGCTGAACGTCCTGGGGAATATCTTCTTTTTTGACGGTCAGGACGATCCGGTCGCCCCTCCCATCGGCGGTATAGGGCAGCGCGCGCTGAAGGCGATTGTTCAGCGTGCAGAGAACGTCGAATTTCATGGCGGGAGTCTCCTTTCGGTGATGCGCGGCTTGATCGGCGCGTGTCTGAAACACACGGCGTCAATGCTGATTATAGCACGGATCCGCGCCGGTTTCACGCCCGAAATAAAGACGGCGCTTGACTGAAATAAACATCATTACGACGCAGCGCGCTGCTCTGGCTCCCCGTCCTCCGGCTTTGCGGCCAGCGTGCGGCGGCGCGCTACGTCCTCGCGCAGCAGCCTGTACAGCGCGGCGCACAGCGGCACGCCCAGCAGCATGCCGACCACGCCGTCCACATGGCCGCCGATCATCACCGCGGCCAGCACCCATATGCCGGGCAGTCCCAGCGACGTGCCGACCACGCGCGGATAGATGAGATTGCCCTCGATCTGCTGGAGCACGACGATATAGACGAGGAACAGCAGCGCCTTGAGGGGATCAACCGTGAAGATCATGAACGCGCCGACAAACGCGCCGATATACGCGCCGGCAATGGGGATGAGCGCCGTAAAGCCGACCAGCGTGCCCACCATGACGGCGTAGGGGAAGCGGAAGACCAGCATCCCCAGCGTGCAGAGCGCGCCCAGGATCAGCGCCTCGAGGCACTGGCCGACGATATAGCTGCGGAAACATTCGTTGAGCGTCTTAAGCACATGGCGGATGGCGGCGGCGCGGCGGGGCTTCAGATACACATTCATGAGCGTGTTGATCTGGGAGGCCAGCTTTTCCTTGCCGCAGAGCAGATAAAGGGCGAACATCGCCGAGAGCAGAACCGACACCACGACCGAGAACACCGACGAGACGACGTTGACCACGGCGGGCACGATGCGGTCGATCTGAGAGAGCGCCCATTGCAGCAGGCCGTCGGAATCGAGACTGAGCGCGCCGAGCCAGGTGGTCACGCCCTCGGGCAGTATGCTTTCGCCGTCCACGGTGGTCTTTTCGACGATCCAGGCGATCAGCCGCTCCAGCGCGGGCGGGGCCTCGCGCGCCAGCAGCCGCACGCCCTCGATCAGCTCCGGAATGACGATCGTCAGCAGCAGCGCGACGATCACCATAAGCGAGCAGACGGCCAGCAGCAGACTGACGGCGCGCAGGCCCTTTTCGAGCCTCCATTTTCCGATGCGGCGGGGCAGGCGCTTTTCATAAAACGTCATGAGGATATTGACGGCGTAGGCGATGACGCAGCCGGCGATCAGCGGCGCGGCCGCGCTCACAATCAGCGCGGCGAAGCGCTCCACGGCCGGCCAGTAGTGCGTAATCATCCAGAGGATCAGCGCGGCGGCGCCCAGATGTACGCTGATCTTCAGCAGGCGGTAATCTCGTTTCATGATATGTCCTCTCTGCGGCGCGCACCGCGGCGAAGTGTATTCCTGATCAGTCTGATTATATACGCGCGGGGAGCCGTTTGTCAACCGCGCGCGGCGCGCTCTCAGCATTTTTTAAGCAAAGCATAAGCAAAGGCGCGTGAAAAGCGTTCCGGCGCGTGCTATAATAGGGTACAGTGAAAAAAGCAATGGAGGGACTGGAATGATGGATTATGTGCATTTTGACGCGGAGGACATGAAGAAGAACAACCTCATGGCGGCGCTGGGCTGCGTGCTGTTTCCCATCCCGCTGATCGCCTGCCCGGATTCGAAGCTCGGTCGGTTCTGCGCCAATCAGGGGCTGGTGTTCTGCCTGATCATGATCGCGCTGAAGCTCGTCTTTGGCATTGCGGGCGCGCTGCTGGGCTGGATCCCGCTGCTCGGGCCGCTGGTGAAGCTCGTCGGCGCGCTGGCGCAGGCCGCCGCGGTCCTCTATGCGTTCTATCTGGCCTGGAAGGCGTATAACCGCACGCCGGAGCGCATGATCGGCGATATTCATATCCTCGATCGATAAAGGAAAAAAGTAACGATGGCGGCATGGAACGCGGGGCAATGGCGGCGGTTCAGGGGGGGACAGCAGCGACGCGATGATTGAAAAGGCGCGGGCGCTCTATCCTGATTTGAGGTTCGTGCAGGGCAACGCGCGGACTCATAATGGGCGTTACGACGTACTGTTCTCGAATGTCTGCCTGCAATGGGTGCCCGATCACAGGGCGCTGCTGCCGCATCTCATGCGCTGCAATCTGAACGAGGGCGGCGTGCTGGCGGTGCAGATGCCCATGAACGGCGAAGAGCCGCTGTTCAGGATTATCCGCGAAACGGCTGATAATCCGTGCTGGGGCGTCGGGGACGCGGCCAACGAGGTCAACGGCACGCTGTCGCCCGACGCGTATTTCGATATTCTTTCCGGCTGCGCGTCGGTCCTTCAGATTTGGGAAACAACCTATTATCATGTGCTGGCCGGGCACGAGGCGCTATCGAATGGGTTCGGGGCGCGCGCCTTCGCCCCTATCTGGCGCGGCTGAACGCCGAAGAGGGCGCAGGGTTTGAAGGGGGAAATCCTCGAGAAAGCCCGGAAGGTTTATCCGCTGATGGACGGCGGCCGCGTGATTTATGCGCTTCAGGCGCTTCTCCTTTACCGCCGTCAGGTGACGCGCCCCTTTATGCCCGAAACTTAATTTGACATTTCGCGCGGCGTGGCTATAATAGGGAATGTATATGAAGCGATGACGAAGATCAGTAGCGTGGAAGGGCTGCTTTCAGAGAGCCGGCGCAGGGTGCGAGCCGGACGGCCGCCGCGTGAACGCCCCTTCATCAGCTCTCCGCCGGAAATGGCGGGGCGATTGGCGCGCGTTATGGCGCTGCGAGAGGATTCGTCCCCGAAACGGACGGGTCAATCAAGGTGGTACCGCGAATGCGTCTTTTCGTCCTTGCAGCGATAAGGCGCATTTTTTATATCCACCATCATGAAAGGATGATTTTGCAATGAATTCCAACATCAAGAGCGCCGCTCAGCTCCGCTCGCTGTTCCTGAAGTTCTATCAGGAGCATGGCCATGCCGTCATTCCCAGCGCGTCCGTCATTCCGGAGAACGATCCCACCGTGCTGTTCACGACCGCCGGTATGCATCCGCTGGTGCCCTATCTGCTGGGCGAGAAGCATCCCATGGGCACGCGCCTGACCGACGTGCAGAAGTGCATCCGCACCGGCGACATCGACGAGGTGGGCGACAGCAGCCACTGCACCTTCTTCGAGATGCTGGGCAACTGGTCGCTGGGCGATTATTTCAAGAAGGAAGCCATCGCCTGGAGCTGGGAATTCCTGACCAGCCCGAAGTGGCTTGGCATCGACAAGGATCGCCTGGCGTTCTCCGTGTTCGGGGGCGACGATACCGTGCCGCGCGACGACGAGGCCGCGAACTACTGGAAGGCAAACGGTGTGGCTGAGGATCACATCTTCTTCCTGCCGCGCAAGAACAACTGGTGGGGCCCCGCCGGCACGACCGGCCCCTGCGGCCCGGACACCGAGATGTTCATCATCACCGACAAGCCCGCCTGCGGCCCGAACTGTTCCCCCGCCTGCGACTGCGGTCGCTATCTGGAAATCTGGAACGACGTGTTCATGCAGTATAACAAGCAGGCCGACGGCAGCTACATCCCGCTGGTGCAGAAGAACGTTGATACCGGCATGGGCCTCGAGCGCACCATCGGCGTGCTGACCGGCGCGAAGTCCGTCTACGAGACGGATCTGTTCAGCGACATCATCGCCAGGATCGCCGAGCTGTCCGGCAAGACCTACAATCCCGACGACGAATACACCCGCTCCTTCCGCATCGTGGCCGACCATATGCGCACCGCGACCATCATCATCGGCGACGACCGCGGCGTGACCCCCTCGAACGTCGATCAGGGCTATGTGCTGCGCCGTCTGATCCGCCGCGCCGTGCGCCATGGCATGAAGCTCGGCCTGCCGGAGGGCTCCACTTGCGAGATCGCCAAGGTGGTTATCCATCAGTACGAGAACGTCTATCCCGAGCTGAAGCGCAACGAGGCCAACATCCTCGAGCAGCTGCGCCTGGAGGAGGAGCGCTTCCAGCGCACGCTCAAGCAGGGCCTGCGCGAGTTCGACAAGGTGCTAAGCAACATCAATCGCGTGAACGCCGCCATGACCGCGCTCAAGACCGCCGTCACCGAAAAGGCGGATACCGCCGAGGCGCTGAAGAACGCGATTTCCACGCTGCGCCCCACGCCCGAGATGAGCGATATGCTCAATACGCTCAAGGCGGCTCAGGAAAGCGGCGCTCTGCCCGAGAACATCGTCGATCAGATCGACGCGTTCATGAAGAGCATGACCGTCATAGACGGCCGCACCGCCTTCAAGCTGTACGACACATACGGCTATCCGATCGAGCTGACCGTTGAGCTGGCCGGCGAGAACGGCCTGACCGTCGATCAGAAGGGCTTCGACGAGCGCTTCAAGGCGCATCAGGAAAAGTCCCACGCCGGCGCTGAGCAGCGCTTCAAGGGCGGACTGGCCGATCACACCGAGGAGACCACCAAGCTGCACACCGCCACGCACCTGCTTCAAGCCGCGCTGCGCAAGGTGCTGGGCCCCGAGGTCAATCAGAAGGGCTCGAACATCACCGCCGAGCGCCTGCGCTTCGACTTCAGCTTCCCGCGCAAGATGACCGACGAGGAAAAGGCCGCGACCGAGAAGCTGGTCAACGAGTACATCGCCGCCGCCGTGCCGATCACCTGCGAGGAGATGACGCTCGACGAGGCCAAGGCTTC
>SFOF01000063.1 GCA_004552515.1 Clostridiales bacterium | reverse complement strand
TTATCTTGTTTAAGGAAGCGATTTCAAAGCGGCTGTGGCTGGGCATTTTTCTGGTGACGCTCTCCAGCGTGCTGCTCTCGGCGCAGGACATCCGCGCCGTATCGCTCTCGGCGGGATCGCTGTATGTGCTGCTTGCCTGCGTGTGCTGGGGCTTTGAGAACAACTGCACCCGCCGCCTGTCCGAAAAGGATCCCATGGAGATCGTCGCAGTGAAGGGGATCTTTTCCGGGCTGGGCGCGCTGATCGTCGCCTTTGTCTGCGGCGCGGCGCTGCCGGACGCGCTCTCGATCGTGCTGGCGCTGCTCTTAGGCTTCGTGGCCTACGGACTGAGCATACTGTTTTACATCTACGCGCAGCGCTCGCTCGGCGCGGCGAAAACGAGCGCCTATTACGCCGTCGCGCCGTTCATTGGCGTGGCGCTCTCGCTGGCGCTGTTCCGCGAGATCCCGTCCGGCTGGTTCATCGCCGCGCTGATCGTCATGATCGCCGGCACATGGTGCGTCACGACGGCGGAATCGCCCGCATGACATATGCTTTTAACCTTTATGGCGGCCTGTGCGCCGCTTTTTTTCTTTTATGGGCTGGAATGAGCGCCGCGCGCGTGCTATTCTATAGCCTACAAGATAAGTAGTTTATAGAGGCAACCGCCCAAAGGGGGACAAGAGATGAACAAACCGGCATTTCGGGACGCTCTGACGCGGTCGCTGCCCGTATTGTGCAGCTATCTGTTTATCGGCACGGCGTTCGGCATTATGATGAACGAGGCGGGCTACGGCTGGCCGCTGTCGGCGCTCTCGAGCGTCGTTATCTATACGGGCGCGTTCCAGTTCGTGCTGGTGGCGCTGCTGGCGGCCTCCTCGCCGCTGGGCACGATCGCGCTCACGGCGCTTCTGATGAGCAGCCGGCAGGTGTTCTATTCGCTGACGTTCATCGATGAATTTCGCCGCATGGGGCGGCGTATGCCCTACATGATCGCCTCGATGACCGACGAAACCTACGCGCTTAATTGCAGCCTGCCGCCCGATCTGGAAAACCGCGAGGACGTGATGTTCTATCTGGCGATCCTCTGTCAGATTTACTGGGTCGCCGGCACGCTGCTGGGCGCGATCGCCGGCAACGTCATCCCCTGGGACATGACCGGCATCGACTTCAGCATGACGGCGCTGTTCGTCATACTGCTGATCAATCAGTGGGAGGGCACGCGCGATCATCTGCCCGCCGTGGGCGGCGCGGCCGTCGCCGTCGTGTGTCTGCTGATTTTCGGCGGCTCGAGCTTTATGCTGCCCGCGCTGCTCATCACCTCGGCCGCGCTGCTGCTGCGCCCCGCGAAGGCCGATCGAAGGGAGGAACACGCATGACCGCACGCGCGCTCGTCGCCATACTGATTTCCGCCCTCTGCACGCTGTCCATGCGCGCGCTGCCCTTCCTGCTGCTGGGCAGAAAACGCCGCCTGCCCGCCTGGCTCGAGCGACTGGGGCGCGCCCTGCCCTCCGCCATCATGGCCGTGCTGGTGATCTACTGCCTGAAGGACGGCGTGACCAACCCGCTGCGCACCGGCCTGCATGAAGCCGCGGGCGTGGGCGTGACAGCGGCCAGCTATATCTGGAAGCACAACACGCTTTTGAGCATCCTCTTGGGCACCGTAACCTATATGCTGGCCATTCGCTTTCTGCCCATATAGCGCCCAAAGCCCGTCGATTTCCCGCTAAAGGGTAAGCCGCACACCGCCCGATCCGGCCCTTCAAAGCGCCTGACCGGGCATATTTTTACGCTTCTATTGTTAAATATTTCAAATATGTTACAAAATGATTGCTCGCCGCGCATATCTTGTGATATAATCGACTCATGTTTTGGGGAGCCGAAATATCGATCAGGAGAGTAACAGGAAGCTATGAAACGACTTTTGTGCGCCGCGCTGATACTGGCCATACTGATTCTGCCCACGCTGGGCCTGACGGAGGGCGCGGACACCATTCGCCTGGCGAAGACGCTGTATCTGCTTGGCAGGGGCGAGAGCTATGAAACGCTGCTGGATCTGGGCACGGTGGTGATGAACCGCGTGGACAGCCCGTGGTATCCCGATACGGTGATGGGGGTGCTCAATCAGCCGCAGCAGTTCGCGTGCGGCACGCTGTATGACGATGAGTCGCTGCGCGCGGCGCGGGCCGTGATGATGGGCGCGCGCACGCTGCCTGCGGACGTGGTGTGCTACGGCGCACTGGACGCGACGCAGCCGCTGCGCGAGGACACGCTGTTTACAACCAGCGGCGGCTACGGCTTTTACACGGCGCAATAAACTGCAAAAATCAACGGGCGAAGGATGCTGAAGCGAGCCTTTCAGCGTCCTCCGCCCGCATTTTTGTATATACCTATTCCTCCCGCCGGGCGTACGCGCTGGGCGAAAGGCCCGTGCGCCGCTTGAACGCGCGGGAAAAGTCATAGATGCTGGCATAGCCCAGCGCCTGCGCGATCGCGCCGATTGTGCCGTAATCGCTGCCGAGCGCGGCCTTGGCCTTTTCGATGCGCATTTCCTGCACATAGGCCATGGGACTCGTGCCGTACAGCTCGGTGAACAGCTTGCGGAAGTGGACGGTGGAATAGCCGGTCAGCCGAGCGAGCGCGTCGTTGCTCATCGGCCGGTCGTAGTGATCGGCGATGTACTCCAGCGCGGGCTGCAAGCGCTGCCGGCTCGAGCCGGACACATAGGCTCGAGCGCCGCCGCGCGCCGCCTCGCACAGCATTTCGTACAGCAGCTTCTTGCAGATCAGCTGACCGCACGGCTCCGGGAACGCCATTTTCCGCGCCAGCGTTTCGGCCAGCCGCAGCACCTTCTGGCAGTTCCTGACCGGCAGGCTCATCATCGGCACGTCCCGCGGCGTTTCCGCGTCGAATTCGACGATCGCGCAGTGCCCCGCCGCCAGGCAGCGCCATGTGTAGCTGCTCCCCCTGGGCAGCAGCGCCAGATGATCCGCGTTTGAGAGAACGCTCACGCCGCCGCCGTTGTACACCGTCTCGCCCTCATATTTGATGGCCAGCGCCCAGCGGGGGCGGTTCATCCGCATTACGCCCGCGCCCGCGTCATGATAGAGCGTCGTGGCCGAGCAGACCGACGTGACGGTCAGATCTGATAAATTGAATGCAGCCATATTTTCCTCCGAAGGCGCGTGATATTTCCGCAGAGTCTATTCAGAAAGCCGAGGATTTCCCGGTATGTTTCGCCGTTTTACGGGCCTTGCGGCGCTATGGCGACAGAAAATCGCTGAAACGCCCGCTGAAGGCGTTTTCGACACACCCTCAAAATCCTGCGCACTGTCATTATAACCGACCCTGCCGCAATGTCAAGAAAAATAAGCAAATTTGCCAAATCATCACAGCGTCTATTGCCCGATCACCGCGCCGTCTGCTATGATAAAATTATGAGGTGATGACCATGAGAAAAAGGCTCAATCTGACGCATCCTCCGCTGCTGGCCGCCGCCGTGCGCTGCGCCGATCCCGCCGAGGCAATCGCCGCCATCCGCAGCTGCGCGCTGCACGGCGCGGACATGATCGATCTGCACATTTCCTGTCTGAATCAGACCGACGATGAGACGCTCGCGCGCGTCATCGGCTCTTCTCCCCGGCCCGTGCTGGCGCTCAATTACAACCAGACGCTCGACTGGCGGGACGCGGGACTGAGCGAGGACGAACGCGCCGAAAGCCTGCTGCGCGCCGTGGACGCGGGCGCGGCGGGCATCGATATGCAGGGCTATACCTTCGACCTGCCGTCCAAGGCCGCCTTTCACGGCGACGACCACTTCTCCTTCACGCAGGGCGCGCCGAAGGAGGTCGTGACGGACGAGGCGATCATCGAAAAACAGATCGCGCTGATCGAGCGCGTTCACGAAAAGGGTGCTCAGGTGCTGCTCTCCTGCCATACCGGCTGCGCGCTTTCCGCCGAGGCCGTGCGCGATCTGGCGCTCTATCTGGAAAAACGCGGCGCGGACGTGATCAAAATCGTGACGACCGCCGCGACGCGCAGCGATCTCTTCGAAGCGATCCGCGCCATGCCGCTGCTGCTTGAGCTGCATACGCCCGTGGCCTATCACGCCAACGGCGCGGCGGGACGGCTGTCGCGGCTGATCAATCCGCTGCTGGGCGGCGCGGTGGCGTTCTGCGCCGATCATTACGACGCGTATCACACGCCCGAGCAGCTCGATCTGGCTACGGCGCGGCAAATCATCGACGGCGCGGAGGGCATGACTGACGGCATCGGCGCGCTTCTGAATATCGAAAACGGCATGAGGTGAACGGCATGAGCAAAATACGAATCGGCCAGATCGGCATCGGCCACAACCACGCCGAGGGCAAAATGCTCTGTGTGCGCAAATTTCCCGAATTGTTCGAGGTGGTCGGCTATTCGGAAAGCGACCCCGCCTGGCTGGAAAAGCGCGGCGGACTTTCGGCCTACGAGGGGCTTGCGCGCCTGGACGAGGACGAGCTGATCGCGAAATCCGACGCGATCATCGTCGAATCGGACGTATGGAACCTCACGCGCACGGCGCAGAAGTGCATCGACTGCGGCAAGCCCATCCACATGGACAAGCCGGCCAGCGGCACGCTCGCGGAATACGCCCGCCTGCTCAAATGCGCGGAGGAAAGGAAGCTTCCCGTGCAGCTGGGCTATATGTACCGCTACAATCCCGCGATCCTGAGCTGCATCGAGCATATCCGGCGCGGCGATCTGGGCGAAATCTACTCCATCAACGCCGAAATGAGCACGTTCCATCCTCCGGAATACCGGCAGTGGCTCCGGCACTTTCCCGGCGGCATCATGTACATTCTGGGCAGCCATCTGATCGATCTGATCGTCTACATCCTCGGCGAGCCGGAAAGCTGCGACGCATATCTGCACCGCACGGGACTGGACGGCGTGGACGTGCCCGATCTCACGCTGGCCGTGCTGTCCTACAAAAAGGCGCTGGCGCGGGTGTTCGTCTCCTCGGTCGAGGTCAACGGCTGGGGGCGGCGGCAGTTCTCGGTCGCGGGCAGCCGCGGCACCGTCCAGATCATGCCCATCGAGCGCAAATGCGCCATGACCTACACGGACACGGCCATCGCGACAAACGCCTACGCCGATCAGAAGAAAATCGTCGACGCGCCCGACGTGCCCGACAATATCCGTTACGACGCGATGATGCACGATTTTTACGACTTTGTGCAGGGCACGAAGCAGAATCCGTTCACCTATGCGCACGAATTGCGCGTGCAGAAGGTTCTCACGCAGATTACAGGGGAGTTGACGCTATGAAAGCCATGCTGACCGACAGGAGCGGCGCGTTCCATTGGGTCGAGGTGCCCACGCCGGAAATCGCCGACGACGAGGTGCTCGTCAAAGTCCACGCCGCGGCGCTCAACCGCGCGGATCTTCTCCAGCGGCAGGGCAAATATCCCTCGCCGCCGGGCTGCCCGCCCTGGATGGGGCTGGAAATCGCGGGCGTGATCGTCAGGACGGGCGAAAATGTCGCGAAATGGCGCGCGGGCGACCGCGTGTGCGCGCTGCTGGGCGGCGGCGGATACGCGCAGTATGCCGCAGTGAAGGAAAATATGCTCATGCCCGTTCCGAAGGGCTTAAGCCTGATCGAGGCGGCGGCGCTGCCCGAGGCGTTCGCCACGTCGTATCTGAATCTGTTCATCGAGGGACATTTACAGCCCGGACAGACCGCGTTCATTCCGGCGGGCAAATCCGGCCTGGCGAGCGCGGCCATACCGCTGGCGAAGGCGTTCGGCGCGCGCGTCATTACGACCGTGCGCTCGGACGAAGCCGCCGGGAAAATCGCGGCGCTGGGCGCGGACATTATCGTCAACACGGAAAGAGAGCGCGTCGAGGATGTGCTGGCGCGCGAGGAGCAGAGCGGCGCGCCGGTCAACGTCTCCATGGATTGCCTGTCCGGCGACATGCTGGGGCGCAGCCTGCCCTATATGGCGCGCGGCGGCTATTGGATCGTCATATCGACGCTCGCGGGCACGGAAACGAACCTGCCGCTGCGGCCGCTCCTGACAAAGGGCCTGCACATCACGGGCAGTATGCTGCGCAATCGCGCGCCGGAATACAAGGCGTATATCCTCTCCGAGCTGGTGAAAAACGTTTGGCCGAGGATTGAGAGCGGCGAAATCCGCCCCATGATCTACCGCGTGCTGCCCATCGCGCAGGCCGCCGAGGCGCACGCCCTCCTCGAGCGCGGCGAAAACATCGGCAAGGTCGTGCTGCGGGTGGACGATGAAGCGTAGGGACATTTTTTCGGCGCTCTTCGTCATGCTGCTCTGGGGCGCGCTCTTCCCGCTGGTCAAGCTGGGCTATCGCGCGTTCTCGCTCGAAACGACCGGCGGCATACTGCTCTTTGCCGGGCTGCGGTTCACGGTCTGCGGCGCGGCCATCTGCATTGTCCTCCTGACAAGCGGCAGAACGCGCTTCATCCCGCTGAAGGGATGCTGGCGAGGCGTGCTGTCCATCGGCCTGTTCGCCGTCGTGCTGCATTACGCCTGCACCTATCTCGGCCTGAAAAGCGCGGCGGACGGCTGGTCTGGCAGGGAGCCGATCTGCTCATTCTCGGCGCGTCGCTGTGTACAGTGATCTCGAATATCATCGGCAAGCGCGTTCTCGATCAGATCGACCCGATCGCCGCCACGGGCGTATCGCAGCTCTTCGGCGGGCTTATTCTGCTGCTGGCCGGCCTGATCGCGGGCGGGCGGCTGCATCCGTCCGGCGCGGGCGCGTGGGGACTGTTCGCGCTCGTCTGCGCCGCGTCCATCGTGAGCTATTGCCGGTGGTACCGGCTGGTTCGGCGCGGGCGGCTGTCCGGCCTGTTCATCATCAAGTTTGCGGAGCCGCTCTTTGCGGCGCTCTTCGGCGCGCTGCTGCTGGGCGAATCCGTGTGGCGGCTTCAGTATCTGGCGGCGTTCCTGCTGATCGCCGGCGGCATCTGTCTCGCCAACAACGTGTCTTTATCAGGAAAGGAGCGCAACACATGAAGAAAGTTCTCGTCATCGGCGCGACCGGCGCCATGGGCACCTATCTGATGGAAAAGTTCGCGGCGACCGATTATCAGGTGGACGGCGTTTATCAGGAATGTGCGCCGGAGAGTCTGTTCGCGCCGCGGGTGTTCGCCGAAAATCTTCGTTACATCTCCGCGCGGGACGCGAAGGACCCCGAGTTCATCAGGTCGATCCTCAAAAGCGGCTATGACGGCATTGTGGACTTCATGACGTACAACTCGATCCCCTTCCGCAAGACCTTCCCGCTGTATCTGGAGAACACCGATCACTATCTCTTCTTTTCCTCCTGCCGCGTGTTCGCCAACGAGGAGAACCCCATCCGCGAGTCCTCGCCCCGCCTGCTGGACGTGACGACCGACGAGCAGCTGCTCTTTTCGGACGACTATTGCATGTACAAGGCCCGCAGCGAGGACGCTCTGCGCGCCAGCAAATACAAAAACTGGACGATCATCCGGCCTTCGACCACCTATTCCAAAACGCGCTGCCAGCTGCTGACCCTTGAGCGCAATATCCTCCTGCCCCATATGCGCTCCGGCAAGCCCGTGCTGCTCTACGAGGGCGCGCGGCACATTCCGGCCTCGCTCACCTGGGCGGGCGACGTGGCCAAGATGCTCTACGGCATACTCTTCAACGAAAAGACGCTCTGCGAGGACTACAACGTCACCTCTTCGGAGTGCCGCACCTGGGAGGAAATCGCCGGATACTATCACGAGCTGTTCGGCTTGAATTACGAATGGGTGGACGAGCTGAGCTATCAGCGCTTCCGCGATCCCGCTTTCGATCCCGAAAAAAGCCTGGGCGCGATCTGGCAGCTGCGCTACGCCCGCCTGTTCAACCGCGCCTACGACAACTCGAAAATGCTCGCGGCAACCGGCCTGAAGCAGTCCGATTTCCTGACGCTCTATGAAGGCCTGAAGCACGAGCGCAAGACCATCCTCGAAGGATAAATCAGTTCCGCGCGCTGCTCCCTTTCAAATCCATGCGAAAAAGCCCAGTTCAGCTCAAAAACCGAACTGGGCTTTTATTCAGCGTTTATCCCGCCAGACGGAAGCGCCCGTCATGCGCGGCCCATTTTCACATCGCAATGCGCCGGTTCGCCCGCGGCACGCTGTCCTCCCCGTGGACGATGCACAGGCGCGTCTTGGTTTCGTCGCTCAGCAGCGCCTGCACGACGGCGCGGCCCTGCGCGTCGAGATGCTCGAACGGCTCGTCCAGTATGAGGATAGGCGGATGCTCCATGATCGCGGCGGCAATGGCGAGCTTTTGCCGCATGCCAAGCGAATAGCTGCCTGCTCTTTTTCGTTCCTTCGGATCAAGCAATACCTTTTCCATGGCCTTTTCCGCATCCTGCCTGGTGATCCTTCCCTGGATGGATGATAGCATCATGAGGTTTCTGATCCCCGAAAAACGCGGCAGATAGGCAGGGGCTTCAATAAGCGCGCCGATCTGCCCGGCGTGGCTCCCCCGCGTTGTCACACGCTTGCCAAGCACCCGGATTTCTCCCTCGTCGCAGGCAACAAGCCCGCAGATGCACTTGAAAAGCACGGACTTGCCGCAGCCGTTTTCGCCTTGAAAACCATAGCACTTCCCTGCTTGCAGGCAGAGCGTTACATGCTTCATGATTTGCTTTTCGCCAAAGGCTTTGGATACGTTGTTGAGTTCGATGGCCGCTGTCATGATCTATCTCCCTTCCCGTATGCTGTAATCAAGTTCTTTTTTGAGATATGCGCTGAGGAACGCAAACGCCAGCGAGATCGCCAGCAGTGCCGGGATGGTAGTCTTCACATAGCCCAGACTGACGCCGCCGGAAGCAAAGCGGTCCCCGATAATGGACAGCTTTGTCCATGAAAGCGGCGAGAAAAGGTAAAAGCTTCCCGGCAATGACCAGTAAACGAAGTAATCCCATATGCACAGGAACCCGCCCAGCATGATGGCGGCATTTTGTCCCCAGAGTTGCGCCATTCCGAACATGAGGCAGCCGAGGATAAACCAAACGCAGATCGCGATAATGCTCGTATACGCCCAGGCTGTCCATGGGGAAAAGCCGTATACGATCAGCGGCGCGGCGTCATAGGTAAAGTCCGTTGGCGAGTAACCGGAGGCCATGCTGGCCAGCAAGCGGTCCCATGTGCCGGAGAAATTCCAGCCGCCAGAAATAAGTAGAAGCAGGAACTGCACAAGCGCAAAATAGCCGATGCATACAGAAAGGATCGTCAGCAGGCGAATCATGATCCATCTGCCGCGGGTCTCCCTGAGCAGCTTTTGCGAAAGGCTCTCGTCTGTTCCCAACAGCCCTGAAAGCAGAAAGACAAGCCCCAAATGATAAAAAATACTGCTCCAGGGACGCGAAAACTCCAGTGCCAGCAGTCCGAAGCCATGCACCGTTTCGCCCGTAGCGCGCATCGCGGCGTGGAAGCCAAACAGCCCTTCAAACATTTTGATCGACAGGCCTGCCAGCACAAACAGCGCGCAGGGCTCAGCCAACAGAACCAAGCAGGCATTCCCGACGGAACGCGCGGCGGCTGTTATTTTTTTACGCATGCCGCTCCAGCCTCCTTTGCATCAAAAGAAAATAGGCCAGCAGAAGCGTGAGCGTCGGTAAGAGTAGTTGCCCCGTCAGCTGCGCCAGTATCGGCAGCACGGCGGAGCCACGCTGCCGTGTTATGCCGATGGATACGCCATATACCCCCGCCCAGCCAAACAGGTTGTATATAACATTCAGCAGGCTGCTTGTCAGCAAGGGCGAGGCGTAAACCAGCGCGCGGTCGCGCGTCCATACCGATACGAATACAGCCTCTGCGCCCCATATCATGCCATAGAGAAACTGCAGCCAGACAAAGAAAGCGAAAAAGGGCAGCCACCGCCCCCCGTCCGCCCAGGCTTTGAGGTACGGCTCGCATGAGAAGTATGACTCCGGGGCGGCGGGAAGCGCCGAGCGCAGCAACAACAGGATCATTAGGAAAAGCGTTTCTCCCAGAGCCAATACGCACCCTGACACAGTGCAGGCTACGATGGCTTTGACCGCAATGTATTTCCTGTAGCCGCTGCGCAGGATGATCGCCTGATGATACTTCTGCGCGCGATCCTCGCAGAGTGAAGCGCCGTATGGAAGCAGAGCCAGCACCGGGAGCAGCTCCATCCAGGGAGCGAGCTGCGCGTCGCCCAAAACATCGCCCACAAGGGACATTGTATGAGAAATACAGGCCTGGCTCAGCCTGTCCATGCCGCCTATGATATAAAGAAAAGCGACAAGCAGTACCGACAGCGGAAAACGCATACCGCTGGCGCGTTTCATTTCCATGAACCATAAACGGAACAA
>SFOF01000062.1 GCA_004552515.1 Clostridiales bacterium | reverse complement strand
TCCTGCACCATGATGCGGTCCGCGCCCGCCAGCTCGATCGACTCGGCGCACACGCGCGCACGGATCGACACGCGCGGCTCGTCCTTCTTGTCGCCCTTCGCATAGCCGAAATAGGGCATGACCAGCGTCACGGACAGAGCGCTGGCGCGCTTGAAAGCGTCCAGCCAGAACAGAATCTCTACAAACTCATCGTTGGGCGACATACCGATCGGCTGCACCAGATACACCGCGCGGTCGCGGACGGATTCGTCAATGCGCACAAACGTGTTGCCGTCCGAAAAGCGAATCACCGTCGATTTGCCGACCGGGCAGCCCAGATACCTGCACATACGCTCCGCAAAAGCGTGTCCGCCGCTTCCTGCAAAGATGGATACGTTAGCGTTGCCTACCATAAGTCCAATCCCCCTCCTAATCATCCGTGGCCCCAGAGTACGCCCCAAAATTATCCGGACCGCAATTTCGGCGCCCTTTTCGCCCGCGCTTCTCTCGAAAAGCTCCCCCGATTCAGCCCCGCTGAACCCGCGTTTCTTCGCCCGAAAGCCCTTCAAGCGCCGCGCCCTCGCAAAAAATACGCTCGAACCCGCACTCCTTCTCCCTTTGAAGCCTACTTCTTGCTGAAAGTTTTTTGAAATCTGAAGCGTGTCCCCCAGGGTTCCCGATCCGGCCTTCTCAGCGCCCTTCCCACTCCGGCTCTCAGGCCAAAAGTCTCCAGCACAGCCGCGCTGCGCCTTCGCTTTTGCCCCGAGCTGTCCCGAAACGCGTTCAAGTCTGCCGTTCCAAGCCCCCTGAGACGCACTGAGCGCCTCACATTCGTTTCCCCTTTATCTCAAAATCAGGCCGCGCATCCCCGCGCCGTTTCCCTTGCGCCCGATCTGAAATCCTCTTAAGCAGTCAAAGTTAGACTGATCAAACACCATTGTCCTACGCAAACGCGCAGATTCATCGCTCATGAACGCCGACCCAATAGGTATCGTTTTCCGGCTGATAGCTGTCGGCCGAGAGCTTTTCGCGGCTGATTTCCTCGCCGGTGGCAATGTTGCGCACCACGCGATAGGCCTCACTGCGCAGACCGGGCTTGCCTTCCTTTTTAAGGACCTTTTCGTCGGTATACCAGGCGTGGCTGCCTTCCTCGTCCTTGACATAGCTGACGCCCTTGCCGGAGATGTCTGTCTGCAATACGACCGACTCGATCTCGATATAGGTATTCGGATCGACCGGCTGGCCAAAGATCTTGCACACGGCCTCTTCCTTCTTGCGGTCAACATAGGCGAAAATGTACAGCGTGCTCTCCGTGTTGTTCTTAAAGCGCATGTTCTTGTCGCCGTCGCTGACCGCCGCGTCCTGACTGGGCTGGACGTAGCCTACCGTCATGGTGTGCTGATGCCGCTCAACGACCTTCAGCCCCGCGCGGATCACCGCGCCGTATATGGTCGTACTGGCCTGGCACACGCCGCCGCCCACGCCCTCGATGACCGTGCTGCCCGCGTATTCGGGCGCGCGCTTGAAGCCGTTCTCCTCCGTGCGCTTGCCGACGACCTTATTAAAGTTCACCGTTTCGCCCGGCTCGACCGTCATAAAGTTGAAGTAACTCAGCGCCAGATTGACGTTGCTGGTGCGCTTCGAGCCGCTGGTGGCCAGCGTCGTCGTACATTCGCCCAGCAGAAGCGTCTTATTTTCGAGCGATTCGCGGCTGATTTCCGGCTCGACAATCTCCGGCTCCAGCTCGATCGTGCCGCTCTTTCCCTCTTTGATCATCGTCTCGAGCTGCTTAATCAGCCCATCCGCGTCCAGCCGATAGCCCACCGACGAATCGGTATAGCTGAACTGCGCAATTTCGACAATCTCCATCGTCGCATTCACGGGATCGCGGTCAATGCCCGCCTTGATTCCCTCGACCAGCGTCCTCAGCGCCGCGCTGTCATAGCTCAACGTCACATCAAGATCGACGGGATTCTCCTTCAGCGCGCTGATCGCTTCCTTCTGCTCGGCCGGCGTGCCCTCACGGCCCAGCTGCCAGGCCCTGTCGAGCTGCGCGTCCACATCGACACTCACGCCAATATCCTGCGGCTTCAGCGACCAGCTCTGCCCCTCGAATGTCATCACGATCTCGGCGTTCAGCGCGCCGGCATAGCGTGCGTTGAGCGCCGCGCGCGCCTCGTCCTGCGTCATGCCGCTGACCGGCATGCCGCTGATCGACACGCCCTCATGGAACGTGTCCGCAACAGGCTCAATCTCCCGCGCCGTGCCAATCCATTTCACGAGCCGCACCGCGCCCCATATGACGGCGCACAGCGCAAGCGCGCTCACCGCCGCCAGCGCGCGCCGGATATACAGCCTGCGCCTGCGCTTTCTCAGCCGGTTGTCGCTCCGTCTCACGCGGCGGCCGCTCGCCTGTCCCGATGCCAAAGCCCGCGTCCGCTCGGAAGCGTACCGGCTGCCCGTCGTCCGGCCTTCCTTCGAAGAGCGATATCCGCCCGAAGTCCCCCCATGGGAAGCGCGGCCTTCAGGCGTGCGGCTGCCCGCCGTGCGATATGACGCGGCTCTCTCGTCCGCGTTTTTTTCGCGCCTGTCCTGACCGTTGGCGCGCCGCGGACGATCCTCGCCGTCCCGATACGCGCCGTTTCGATTGCTTCGAGTCATCGCTTTCTCCTAAGTCGGTTCGTATTTCCCGCCCGCCGGACATATTCGCCCGCGCGGCCCTGTCTGCTTATCCTACTTATTTAGTATACAACCTTGGCTGCTCTCCGAAACAACCGTCCTGTATATCGTCAGCCAAAGCGCCGCGTTTGTTCAATATAGACCAAACATCATCCGCACCGGTTCATTCGCACCCGATCACCTTGCGCCAGATGAGCCGCACGCGTTTTTCGTTGACCATATCCCCGGTTCGCGTCTGACCAGCTTGCGCCGAACGCTCGCCAGTTCAACCGCGCGTCTGGCCATACGCCGGCCCGTTTAGTCATGCCGCGTTCGTTCAGCCATAGGCCAAACATCCGCCGCCCGGCCCTGCTGCCGATTCAGCGCCGCCGCTTCAATCCCCCAGCGCCTTCAAAAAGCGCCTCAGATCCTCGCCGCGCCGCCGCCAGTGCTGCATACCGTCGCCAATACCGACGTTCTTCACCTTGCCGTGATAATCGCTGCCGCCGGTAACCAGCAGGTTTTCCGCGCGGGCAATGCGCTCGAACGCCGCCGCCTGAGCCGCGCCGTGCGCCATGTGATAGACCTCTATGCCGCGCAGGCCGTACGCCTTGAGCGCATGGAAGCGCTCCCGTCCCCAATAGGACTCGCCGCGATTCTGCCCCGGATGCGCGATCACCGGCAGACCGCCGCAGTCGGCAATCAGCCGCACTGCCTGCTGAACGCCCAGCTTTTCGCGCTCGACATAGGCCGGCTTTCCGGGCGAAAGGTACTTGGCAAACGCCTCGCGCACATCGCGCACCACGCCCTTGTCAATCAGCACGCGCGCCAGATGCGAGCGCCCCACGCTGCCGCCGGAGAGCGCCGTCACCTCGTCCAGCGTCACGTCTACGCCCAGCGCGCGCAGCTTTTCAACCATGCCCGCCATGCGTTCGGCACGCTTATCGCGCATGAGCGTCAGCGTCTGCTCCAGCCGCTCCACGTCCCGCACGCCGTAGCCCAGCACGTGAACCTCGGTCTGACCGCCCGCGCTGATCTCCACGCCACCGATCACGCGCACACCGTACTTTTCTCCGGCCGCAGCCGCCTCGGGAACGCCGCTCATGGTGTCGTGATCGGTGATGGCGATGATCGAAAAGCCCTTTCCCGCCGCAAGCGCGACCACAGCCTCCGGTGAATCGGTTCCATCGGAGGCGGTCGTGTGAATATGCAGGTCAAAGCGGGGCGGCTGCCCACCCGGCTCGAACCGTTTACTGTTCATCGGTCTGCGCTTCGCTTTCCGCGCCCGTTTCAGCCGGCTTGTCCGCCGCTTCTACAGCCGCGTCGTTCATAATGGCCTCAAATTCGGCCTGATCGAGCTTTTCCTTTTCCTGCAGCGCCTGCGCCACAGCGTCCAGCTTGTCGCGGTGCTCGGTCAGTATGGTCATGGCGCGGTCATAGCCCGCCTCGAGCAGGCCGTGAACCTCTTCGTCGATGGCGCGGCTTACCTCGTCGGACACGTTCGAGCCGGTCTGCGAGAAATCGCGGCCCAGGAACACCTCGTGCTCCTCGCCCAGGAACATCGGGCCGAGCTTGCCGCTCATGCCGTATTCGGTCACCATGGCGCGCGCGGTCTGCGTGGCCTTTTTAAGGTCGCTCGAGGAGCCGGTGGACACGTCGCCCAGCACGAGCTTCTCGGCGCAGTGGCCGCCCAGACTTCCGGCGATGGAGGCCTTCAGGCGGTTGCTGGAAATATAGCTGGTTTCTTCGTCGGGCAGCCACATCGTGTATCCGCCCGCGCCCTTGCCGCGCGGAATGATGGACACCTCATGCACCCGGTCGCACTCGGGAATGTAGTGCATGACCACGGCGTGCCCCGCCTCGTGATAGGCCACGAGATACTTGTCCTTCTCGGTCACCTTGTGGCTCTTCTTTTCGGGGCCGGCGCTCACGCGGGTGATGGCCTCCTCGATCGTGGCCATGGCGATTTCCCTGCCGTTGGCGCGCGCGGTGAGAATGGCCGCCTCGTTGAGCACGTTTTCGAGATCCGCGCCGGTAAAGTAGGGCGTTCTGCGCGCGATGACCGACAGATCGACGTCCGCGGCCAGCGGCTTGCCCTTGGCGTGAATTTTCAGGATGTCCTCGCGGCCCTTCACGTCCGGATAGCTCACGGTAATCTGGCGGTCAAAACGGCCGGGGCGCAGCAGCGCCGGGTCGAGTATGTCCGCGCGGTTGGTGGCCGCCATGACGATGATGCCCTGATTGGCGGTAAAGCCGTCCATCTCGACCAGCAGCTGGTTGAGCGTCTGCTCGCGCTCGTCGTGGCCGCCGCCCAGGCCAGCGCCGCGCTGACGGCCGACCGCGTCGATCTCGTCGATGAACACAATGGCCGGGGCGCGCTTTTTCGCCTCGTCAAAGAGATCGCGCACGCGGCTCGCGCCCACGCCCACGAACATTTCCACAAAGTCCGAGCCGGAAATCGTGAAGAACGGCACGCCCGCCTCGCCCGCAACGGCGCGGGCCAGCAGCGTCTTGCCTGTGCCGGGAGGGCCTACGAGCAGCACGCCCTTGGGCACGCGCGCGCCCAGATCCTGAAACTTTTTGGGATCCTTCAGGAAGTCGACAATTTCGCGCAGCTCCTCGGTCTCTTCCTGCGCGCCGGCGACATTGGCGAACGTCACCTTGTTCTTGCTGGGATCGCTCAGCCGCGCGCGGGATTTGCCGAAGTTCATAACGCCCTTGCCGCCACCGCCCTGCTGGCGCATCATGAAATACCACAGCACGCCGAAGAGCAGCATCGTGACCAGCAGCGGAATCCACTCGACCCACCAGGGCGTCGTGGCCGGCGGGGTCACAGTGACGGTAAAGCTGTAATCGCTCACCTTGATGAGATCCGCGTCCTTGTCCAGCTTTTCGGCATAGATGGCGTTCACGTCGCTGTAGAACTGAGACGTGCTCGGCAGAAGCGACGCGACGTTATAGCGCTGCGGGAACTCGCTGGCCGAAATGCCGCTGTCGCGCGTCGCGGCGACCAGATTGTTGCCGGTCGTCATGACGTACGCCAGCTCGTCCTTCTCGACCATATCGAGCAATTCGGAATAGCTGACGCTGTTCACCCGATCGCGCACGGGCGTGCCGAGCATCTGCACGGCGACCAGTATCACGACGATCAGCGCCGCGTAAATCAGCAGCTGAGGCAGTCGATTGAATTTCTTTGGCTTCAAAAAAGCATCCCTCGCTTTCCTTTGCGTATCAAATTACATTCAAATCCAGCGTATGTTCCTATTATACCACGCATAGCGGGCGGATTCAAACCCGCCCGTCATTCTTTTATGTAAACTTACGGTTTTCTCGACAGACAGCCGCGACATTCCAGACCGCAGCCCCGCCCATGTCTCCACGCAAGACAGCCGCGGCAGTCACGCGCCAGGCCGCGCAAATTCCAAGCGCTAACGCAGCCGCCAGGCACGTCATCCAGGCCGGGATCCGCACGCAAAACGCCGCAACAGTACCGCGCCGCCCTACAGTCATTTCAGCGCAGCCGAAAATATTCGGCGTTTTGCCGCGCAAGCTCAAGCCTGAACGCAGTCGCCGAACGCGCCGCTCCGGCAGAATCCGCGCGTTCAAAACGCTTCCTATTTTATATGCGCGCGTCAGTCCGCGTAGATCTCGGGCTTGAGCACGCCCACCTCGGGCAGATTGCGATACTTCTCGTCGTAATCCAGACCATAGCCCACGACGAACTCGTTGGGAATGACGAAGCCGCGATAGTCCACCGTGATGGTCGAATTGGGATTGCGGCGCTCGGGCTTGTCCAGCAGCGTGCAGATCTTGAGCGACTTCGCGCCGCGCGTGATGAGGTTATTGCGCAGGAAGGTCAGCGTCAGGCCGCTGTCGATGATGTCCTCGACGATCAAAACGTGCTTGCCGGTGATCGATTCGCTCAGATCCTTGACGAACTGCACATTGCCGCTCGATTCACGTCCCGCGCCATAGCTCTTGACAATCATGAAGTCCAGCCGGCAATCGTGATCGATCGCCCGCAGCAGATCGGCATAGAACACAACCGACCCCTTCAGGATGCACACCAGCACCAGCGGCTCGGGATCATCCTTATAGTCCTCGGTAATCTGACGGCCCATCTCGGCCACGCGGCGCTTAATTTCTTCCTCGCTGATCAGTACTTTCTCCAGATCTTCATGCAGCTTCATGTCTTTCGTCCTCCACTTTCCCCTGTTGTCGCTTCTATTTCAAGGCCCGCGCTGCCGCAGACCGCGTTCACGCCATTTCAGACTTCAGTCGCTTTCGTTGTATCTTCCCCGTTCCAAAACAAACCTCGATCCGTTTTGCCGTCATGCGCACCGCACTATTCCCGCGTTCACATTGCCCGGCTGGTTCGCCAAGGTTCAATGGCGCTGTTCGAGCGTTCCACTTTGCCAAAGCGATATATAGACCCTGGTCTGTTTCATCGCCGTTCAGCGCATAAAGCGCTCCATTGCCGTTATCTTCAAAGTTCTCTGCGACCGCAAACGATTTGCGCCGCAATTCAGATCTCAGTCCGCTTCGGCATCGTCCAACCGCGCACCGTTTAGGCGCAGTCGCTTCTGACCGTCACTCGCAGCCGCCAAAATGTCCTTGCAGCCAGCTCGTCCGTCCGCTTAGGCTGTCATTCGGACCACGGTCTGTTTTCCTTCACACGACGCAGGCCCTCCGCCGCTTCAGCAGCTACGCGCGGCCACCCAAACCACTTTGCGTGCGCTCGAACTGCACCGCGCTCCCATGTCCGGCCTGTGAACCGCCTGACCAGCGACGCTTTCGAAGCAGTCATACGCGCGCATTCAAAACGCCTCAACCGCTTGTCCCCGTCGCGCCACATTCAGACCTCAGTCTGTTCCACGATCTATCCAGCGCCGAATCGCTCCAAATGCTCCGCGCCGTTCTGCAAACCGCAGTCCGTTCCGTCATGAATTCTTCGGCCTCCAGAAACCACACGCAAAGCTCTCGGCGTTCCCGCATCCAGCCGCCATTCCGTCCGCATCGTGCTTCAGACTTCAGTCTGTTTTCATTGGCATCCAGCATACAAACCGCCTGACCATCCTCGTTTCCAAAGCTGCGTCCGGCCATTCAGACGCCTTGTGCCCGGCGCATTTGCCTGTCGCGCCGTCCTTTTCAGACCTCGGTCTGTTCCTCATCCGTCCACGGCGTGACATCACCGCTTAACGTCAGCTCAAGCCCGCTCTCGCCGCTCTTCAGGCGCGCGTCCTCGCTCAGGCCCACGCCAGCTGCCCAAAGCACGTCGCTTCCCCGCGCCAGCAGCACAGTCGCGCCGCGCATGGGCCGATCAACGCGCCGGTTAATGAAGTAATCGGACAGCTTCATGCGCCCATTCATCCCCAGCGGCCTGATTCGGTCGCCCGCTCGCCGTGTCCGAAATACAGCGCCGCACACCGCGTCCGCACTCACGCAGACGCGCCGCTCGCCGCCGTCCCGACACGGTTCATCGCAGACTCGCGCCGTGACGCAGCCCAGCGCGCCCAGATCGTACACGCCCTCGCCGGCCAGCGGCAGCTCGCCGTCAAAGCGGACGTCGCCGCGCATCAAATACAGACCGTTCCCTGTTTTCTCGGCCAACCAGCCGTTTTCCAGCATAACCCGCCCCTTTTGCGCCCGATAGAGCGCGCAGATCATGCCGCAGCCCGCCGCGTCCAGTCCCGTCAGTCGATGCGCCGCACGCATGGCGATCGCCTCGTGTACGCCGCTTACCGCCGTGCGGAGCCGCAATCCGACCGGAGTCCGTTCCGCGTATTTGCCGAGAAACGCCACCGTCTGCGCGGCCATGCAGTCGTCCTCGCGCGCCGCGATTCCGGCGAACCGGCAGAGCGCGCGCGCCGCACCGGGATACGCGGCTTCCAGCGCAGGCAGCGCCTCGAGACGCAGCCGGTTTCGCGGCGTATCGGCCTGCGCGTTGGTCGAATCCTCGCGCCAGTCAACGCCCTGCTCCTCCAGATAGTCGATCAGTTCGCTCTTGCGCACGGCCAGCAGCGGCCTGTACAGATCTCCCTCGCGCGCCGCCATCCCTGAAGCGCCCCGCAGCCCCGCGCCGCGCAGCAAATGCATCAGCACGGTTTCAGCCTGATCGTCCATGTGGTGCGCCAGTGCGATGCAATCCGCGCCGATTTCTTCCTTCACGCGACGCAGAAACGCATAGCGCGCGTCGCGGGCGGCCTGCTCCAGCCCCACATGGCGCTCGGCGGCCAGCGCCGGCACGTCGCACGCGCCCACATGGCACTCAATCCCCCACGCCGCGCACAGCGCCCGCACGAACCGTGCGTCCCCGCGCGATTCCTCGCCGCGGATGCCATGCTCGAAATGCGCCGCCGCCAGCCGAATCTCGCCCGCACGCGCGTATTCCCGCAAAAGCGCCAGGAGCGCCACGGAATCCGCGCCGCCCGACACCGCCGCCAGCACATAGCCGCTGGGGCGTGGGGATAACATTTCCAGTTTACTATTCATTGTACCCTCTTTGCCGCGTTCCCGCAAGGGTTCGCGTCCGAATTTATCCGTTTGTTAAAAATTCAGACCCCGCCGCGTCCGTTTTCAGCGCAGCAGCGGCTTTTTGAGACGGCGATCAAGCTCGCAGACGGCATTCTGAAGGGCCGCCGTCCGCTCCGCACAAATAGGCATCCATTAATCTCTTCTCGCGACCTCCCGCCGCCAAAACTCCAGCGCCAGATCAACCGCCCCGCAAAGGGCCCGCACATTCCTCAGATCGCAGCGCTCCTCTTCCGCCTTTCAAAGGCCCGGCTCAGCCGCGCCGCAATCTCCCGTTTTGAGCCATTCACACAGAAATCAAAGCGGCCCGCACAGAGCGCGCCGCTCCAAATCACCCGTCCACAGGCAATGCAGGCCGCAAAAACCTTCACGCGCCGGATCGAGCGCCCGCGCCCCCCAGGCCACGCGCCCGCCGCCGGTAAACTCAGCCCGCCGAGAAGCACCACTTTTGAATCACGCGCGCCAGTCCGTTGCCCAGCGACCGCGCGCTCACCGATTCCGCCGCCGCGACGGGCACGCGCGCGATCATCTCGCCGCCGCGCAGCACGCGGACATAGCCGACCACGTCGCCTGTGCGCACGGGCGCGTCGATCGCCTCGGGCAGCTCGGCCTCGAGCGAAATGCCGCGCTCCTCGCCCTTTTTGACCAGCAGCGTCAGATCCTGATTCAGCACAAGCGGCACGCCGTCCGCGCTGCCGCCGTTCACCGGCATTTTGCCGCGCACCGCCGCGCCGCGCTCGGCCACGGGATAAAGCCTGTAGCCCGCAAAGCCGTAATCGAGCATGGCTTCGGCGATCTTGAAGCGCTCCTTGCCCGAGGGCGCGCCCAGCACCACGGCGATCAGCCGCATCCCGCCGCGCTTCGCCGAGGCCGCCATGCAGTAGCCCGCCTCATTGGTGGAGCCGGTCTTGATGCCGTCGCAGCCGTCGTAAAGGCGCAGGAGTTTGTTTGTGTTGGTCAGGGTGGTCACGCGGCCGCTCTCATGTGTAAAATCCTCCAGCCAGATCGACGAATAATCGTAGAACAGATCGTGCTTCGACAACGCCGCCGCCATGCGTGCCACATCGCGCGCGGTGGTGTACTGGTTCTCGGTCGGCAGGCCCGTGCAGTTGACAAAGTTGGTGTTCGTCATGCCCAGCTCTGCCGCGCGGTCGTTCATGCGATCAACAAACAGCTCTGCGCTGCCCGCAATGTGCTCGGCC
>SFOF01000061.1 GCA_004552515.1 Clostridiales bacterium | reverse complement strand
GGGGCGGTGAGGTTCTGTCGAAATGTCTTTCGTCCGGTTCACGCCAGTCATGCGTTTCTATTGGGATGTTTTTCGTTTGTCTTATGCCGGTCATACGTTCCTATCGGTATGTCTTGCGTTCGATCACGCCTGCTGTTTGCCGCATAGCGCCAAACAGAACGGCTTGCGATATGTTGCGTTCCTATTCCGCCGTGGGTCGAGATCGTCATTCGTGCGTTCTCGGATGTCGTGCGGTTATCAGGCGTTGTTGGTTCACTTTGGGATTGTACGTTTCTTTATGGCGATCCCGACGGGATTATCGGGGCCGCTGGGTTACGGAACTGGCGGCGCGGCCTTTGTGCGTTTTTGCGCAGCTGCATTGGCTTTGCGGCGTTTTCCGCCGGGAGTACGCTGGGGCTGCGCGCCCCAGACTGCGCCAAAGAGTCTTCGACTCTCTGGACTCTCCTCACGCTGCGGCGGGACTGTGTTGGTGCGTATTCGCCGCGCCGTCACCCGGGTACATGGAAAGACCCGCCCGAGTCAAATTTATGCTCGGGCGGGTCGGGCTGTATTGAGATGATACCTGCTCGCTCTATCGTCCAGACTCGAGCCGCCCGGCGGCAGCGGCGCGGAGTCGGGTTGCGTGCGCGAAGCGGTGTGGAAGCGGGCACTGCCCGCTCAGATGCGGATTTCGCCCATGTCGGCGAGGGCGGGGCTGTCGTTCAGCAGGGGATCGACGTCGTTCTCGATGAACTCGACCACCTGCTCCGGCGCGCGACCGATGTAGAGCTTCGCGTCCAGCAGCTCATCGAGATGCGCGCGCTCCAGCGGGAAGGCCGGATCGGCGGCGATGCGGTCGAGCAGATCGTTGTCGAGCCCCTCGGCCTTGACGCGCGCGGCGGCCGCCTGAGAGTGGACGCGGATCCTCTCGTGCAGCTCCTGCCGGTCGCCGCCCCGGCGCACAGCCTCCATGAGGATGTTCTCGGTACACATAAAGGGCAGATTGTCATTGATATCGCGCTCGATCATCTTCGGATAGACCACCAGCCCCCCGGCGATGTTGGCGTACAGCTCCAGCACGGCGTCCGTGGCGAGGAAGGCCTCGGGAAGACTCAATCGGCGGTTGGCAGAATCGTCCAGCGTGCGCTCGAACCACTGCGTGCAGGCGGTCATGGCCGTGTCCTGGGTGAGCGTGATGATGTGCCGGCTCAACGCGCAGATGCGCTCCGAACGCATGGGATTGCGCTTGTAGGCCATCGCGGAGGAGCCGATCTGGTTCTTCTCAAACGGCTCCTCGATCTCGCGCATATGCTGGAGGATGCGCAGATCCTGCGCGAACTTATAGGCGCTCTGAGCAATGCCGGAGAGCACGTTCAGCACGCGGCTGTCCACCTTGCGCGGATAGGTCTGGCCGGACACCGGGAACACGCGCGGCAGCCCCATCTTCTCGGCGATGAGCTGATCGAGCGCCTTCACCTTCTCCTGATCGTTGTCAAAGAGCGCCATGAAGCTGGCCTGCGTGCCGGTGGTGCCGCGGCTGCCCAGCAGCCTGAGCGAGGCGAGCGCGTCGTCGAGGTCGTTCACGTCCATCAAAAGATCCTGCATCCACAGCGCGGCGCGCTTGCCCACCGTCACCAGCTGCGCGGGCTGGAGGTGCGTCAGGCCCAGCGTCGGCATATCCTTATACTTGAGCGCAAACGCGCGCAGACGGCGCAGCGTCTCAATGAGCTTTGTGCGGATGAGCGTCAGGCCGTCGCGCAGTATGAGGATGTCGGTGTTGTCGGTGACATAGCAGGAGGTCGCGCCCAGATGGATGATGCCGCGCGCGTCCGGGCAGACGTCGCCATAGGCGTGAACGTGCGCCATGACGTCGTGCCGCACGCGCTCCTCATGCCGGCGGGCGTTGTCATAGTCGATGTCGTCGATGTGCTGCTTCATCTGATCGATCTGTGCCTGGGTGATGTTCAGCCCCAGCTCTTTCTCGGCCTCGGCCAGCGCGACCCACAGCCTGCGCCATGTGGAAAATTTATGATCGGGCGAAAAGAGGAAGAGCATTTCCTTGCTGGCATAGCGGCTGCACAGCGGCGATTCATAGCTGTCCTTGCTCATGGCGGTCTCCTTTATACGCATAAATAATCGATGGGGAAAGCGCGGCCGCGTCGATTGCTTCCAATCCACGCGGCACGCGCCTGTTGACTTATCTCACGATCAGCTGATCGCGCTCCGCGCCGACGGACACAAAGCTGACGCGGCAACCCAGCGCCTTCTCGGCAAAGAGGATGTAATCCTGCGCTTCCTTAGGCAGCTCCTCAAAGGTGCGGCAGCCGGAGATGTCGCATTTCCAGCCGGGCAGGTATTCGTAGACCGGCCTGGCGGCGTCCAGATCGGGCGTATAGGGGAAGCGTGTGGTGCGCTGTCCGTTCAGCTCATAGGCCACGCACACCGGGATCTTGTCCAGATAGCTCAGCACGTCCAGCTTGGTCAGCGCCAGCTCGGTCGCGCCCTGCAGCTTCACGCCGTAATGGGTGGCCACCAGGTCGAGCCAGGCCACGCGGCGGGGACGGCCGGTCGCCGCGCCGTACTCTGCGCCGGCCTCGCGCAGATCGTGCGCCTCGTCGCCGCTCAGTTCGCCCACGAACGGGCCTTCGCCCACGCAGGTGGAATAGGCCTTCACCACGCCGACCACGCGCTCCACCTTCGCCGAGGGGAAGCCGCAGCCGCAGGGCGCGTAGGCCGCCAGCGGAGAGGAGGACGACGTGAAGGGATAGATGCCGTAGTCAATGTCGCGCAGCGCGCCCAGCTGGGCCTCGAAGAGGAAGCTTTTGCCGTCGTCCTGCGCCGTCTCGAGCAGCTCGCCCGCGTCGGCGATATAGGGGATCAGCCTGGAGCCGTACTCCTCGATCCACGCCATGGTTTCGTCAAAGCTGATCGGCGGCTGATTGTAGGCCGCAGCAAAGACGGCGTTCTTCCAGTCGATGAGCTTCTTCAGGTGCTTTTTGAGCGTTTCCGGGCGCAGAAGATCGCCCATTTGCAGGGCCTTCTTCATATATTTGTCGCCATAGACCGGCGAAATGCCGCGCTTGGTGGAGCCGTAGCTGTCGCGGCCCAGTCGCTCCTCCTCCAGCGCATCCTGCATCGGATGGAAGGGCAGCACCATGATGGCGCGGTCGGAGATCTTGAAGTTGTCGGGCGTGATCTTTACCCCGGCGGCGCGCACGCGATCCATCTCGCCGCAGATGTGCTTGAGATCGACCACAGTGCCCGCGCCCAGCAGGTTGATCTTTTCCGGGCGGAAGATGCCCGAGGGCAGCAGGTTCAGCTTGAACTCGCCATATTCGTTGATGACGGTATGGCCGGCGTTGTTGCCGCCCTGATAGCGGACGATCACGTCGTAGCTCTCGGCGAGGTAATCGACCATGCGGCCCTTGCCCTCGTCGCCCCAGTTGATGCCGACAATGGCGCAATGTGCCATATGCTTCACTCCTTTGATCGCTCGTGTTCCGCCGGATGGAATTGCTTCGTTCGGAAATTATCGGCGGCGGTTTTCGGTACACTCCAATCATAGCAAAAAGCACGGCAAATCTCAAGGGACAAGCCGTGCTTTTACGCAATATTAACTATAAATAACGAACGATCTGAGCGATGACCGATGGAATGTGCGTATTATCACCAGACGGTGGCGACGCCCACGCCGGTGAAATACCAGCTGATGATTTCCTCGGCGGTGCGTCCGTCCAGCGCGAGGGCGTAGGCGCCCCACTGGCTCATGCCCACGCCGTGGCCGTAGCCGCTGCCGGTGAAGGTGACCCTGCCGTCCTTCAGCTCAACGGATGAGATCAGCGTGGACTTCAAAACCGTGCTGTCCAGCTGAAGGCGCAGCGCGGGGGCGCTCACCTGCCGTCCGTTGATGAGGAAATAGATCGTGCGGCCGGACTCGCTCTTTTTGCCCGCCTCGATGGACGTGACGGTGCTGCCCACATCCACGCCGGCCTCCTTCGCGGCTCTGGCCACCTGATTGGCGGTGAATGTGGCGCTCCAGTTCTTTACCGTGGTGGGCGCGCTGTCGGAATCGGGGGACTCGACGACGCGCAGATAGGACGGGTTCTCCTGATCATAGTCAAGGCCCTCGACGGGCAGCTCGGTCTTGCCGCCGGAATGGGCGTGGAACCAGGCGTAGGGCAGCTCGCCGCCGGCGCTGAGCACCTGCCCGCGCGTCTCGCTGACGGCCTTCTCAATGCGCTCGTTGATCTGATCGGGCGCGTAGGCCTGCGCCTCGGAAATGTCGGTCGATATGTCCGCGCCGTCGTATTTGGACTGTTTTTCGCTGATGAACTTCAGCACGAACGTGCGCGCAAGTATGGCCTGCGCCTTGAGCGCCTCCATGGGCCAGTCGTTGCGCATTTCGCCGGCCAGCACGCCCATGACGTAATCCTCGATGTTCAGGCGCTTGTAGTCCCTTTCGGCCACGTCGTAGACGATGATCGTGGGCACGCCGTCCTCGCCGTAATCCAGCGTATCGGGCAGCGCGGGCGCGTCGGCCTGGGAAAGAAGCGCGCCTCTGGTCGTCGTGTTTTCGTCAGTCTCGAGCGTTTTCGTCCGGCAGCCGGTCATGAGCGAGAGCGCCGCAATCAGCGCCAGCATCAGGGCAATCCACTTTTTCATGTAAAAACACCTCCTGTTGGCTCTATCATGGCCGAAACGCAGGCGGTTTATGCGCTTGAATTCACGCGGAGGCCGGTTCAATGCGGAATTTGAAATGAAAAGGGCGCGGCTTTCCCTTGCGGCGTTTGTCCGCGCTGACGCGGCGGGGCGTTGGCGGTGATTATAGGATCGTGAATCGCGGGCCGGCGAAATGTTTGTATCTGCCGGATATAGGCCGGCATGGGGCTTGTGCGCGCGGGGGACGGCGTTTATCCGTCAATCCTCTTGCCCCGCCGCCCGAACCCGTGCTATAATAGGGCATACCAACCGAAAGGACATTCTGATCATGGCCAAATCAAAAACGATTTATGTCTGCTCCGAGTGCGGCTATGAAACGCCGCGCTGGCTGGGCCGCTGCCCGGACTGCGGGAGCTGGAATACATTGACCGAGCAGGAAAGCGCCCCCGCCGCCGAGCTGCCGGAGAAGAAGCTCAAGCGCGCGCCCGGCGGCGGCGCGGATCCCCTGCGCATCGACGAAATTCCCGACGAGGCCATGCTGCGCCGCTCCACCGGCATCGGCGAGCTTGACCGCGTGCTGGGCGGCGGCATTGTCGAGGGCTCGCTCGTGCTGGTGGGCGGCGATCCGGGCATCGGCAAATCGACGCTGCTCACGCAGGTGTCGGCCAACTATGCCGCCGGCGGACGGCGCGTGCTCTATGTCTCCGGCGAGGAATCGACCCGCCAGATCAAGATGCGCGCGCGCCGGCTGGGCGCCTCCTCGAGCGAATTGTACATCCTCTCCGAGAACGATATGACCATCGTCGAGCGGCAGATCGAGCGGCTGCGGCCCGAGCTGGCCATCGTCGATTCGATCCAGACCATGTATCGCCCTGAGCTGGCCAGCGCGCCCGGTTCGGTTTCGCAGGTGCGCGAGTCGGCCTCCGTGCTGATGCGCCTGGCCAAGACGAGCGGCTGCGCGATCATGCTGGTGGGGCATGTCACCAAGGAAGGCGCGATCGCCGGGCCGCGCGTGCTGGAGCACATGGTGGACGCGGTGCTCTATTTCGAGGGCGACCGGCAGCATCAGTACAGGCTGCTGCGCGCCGTCAAGAACCGCTTCGGCTCGGTCAACGAGCTGGGGATGTTCGAGATGACCGAATCCGGCATGAAGGAGGTCAAAAACGCCAGCGAGGTGCTGCTTTCCGACCGCGCGCATAACCAGAGCGGCTCAGTTGTGCTGTGCGCCATCGAGGGCACGCGGCCGCTGCTGGCGGACGTGCAGGCGCTGGTGGCCACGACGGTGTTCGGCAATCCGCGGCGCATGGCCAGCGGCGTGGACGCGGGGCGGCTGGCGCTGCTGCTCGCCGTGCTGGAGAAGCGCGCGGGCGCGCCGCTCTACAATCAGGATGTGTACATCAACATCGCCGGCGGGCTGTCGCTGGACGAGCCGGCCGCCGATCTGGCGCTGTGCGCGGCCATCGTCTCATCGCATTGCAATCGCTGCGTGGGCGCGAGCTGGGCGATCATGGGCGAGGTTGGGCTGGCCGGCGAGGTGCGTCCCATCGGGCAGGTTGAGCGGCGCGTGGCCGAATGTTACCGGCTGGGCTTTACCGACGTGGTGATTCCCAAGGGCAACGCCCACGCGCTGAGCGCTCCCGAGGGTCTGCGCGTGCATCCGGTGGAGACGCTGCTCGAGGCGCTCTACAAGCTGGGTCTAACGGCAGGCAGTGCCCGCTGACACACCGCTTCGCGCGCGGTCGGCAGTGCAGACAGCCACACCGCTTCGCGCACGCAACCCGACTCCGCGCCGCTGCCGCCGGGCGGCTCGAGTCTGGACGTTTGAGCGTGTTGATATGATCGCTGTACAGCCCGACTTGCCCGGCCATAAATTGGAGCCGGTCAAGTCTTCGTTGTACCCGAGTCTCCCCTCGCCGCGTAAAACGCACTCTGCCGCGAATCAAATGAAGAGAGTCCAGGGAGACGAGTCTCCTTGGCGCAGTCTGGGGCGCGTAGCCCCAGCGTACTCCCAGCGGAAAACACGGCAAAGCCAATACGATCACGCAAAAGCGCACTTACGACCCACCGCCGACTCCGTTCCCCGTCTCTTCCGTTTCCCCGCGTTTCCTCGTCTCCTTCGTCCTCCGTCGGGATCGCCACATGAAAACGCGCAATCTCGAAGTGAACCAACAAAGCCGGATAACCACGCGACATCCGAGAACGCACGAATGGCGATCTCGACCCACGGCGGAATAGGAACGCAACATATCGCAAGCCGTCCTGTTTGGCGCTATGCGGCAAACAGCAGGCGTGATCGAGCGCAAGACATACCGATAGGAACGTATGACCGGCGTGATCGAACGCAAGACATACCGAGAGGAACGCATGACCGGCGTGATCGAACGCAGACCATCCCAATAGAAACGCATGACCGGCGTGAACCGGACGAAAGACATTTCGACAGAACCTCACCGCCGCGCAGAACAGCCCCCGCGCGCACAATCCCCTCTGCCGGAGCTAAAACCGGCGGGACGCAACATTGCGCCGGCCCGCAATTCACTAACCTGTAAAGCGCAGCAGCGTATCGCCGCGATAGCGCGGAATATCGCTATAAGCCGGAACTGCCACCCCAGCCCCGCATTATACAAAAAAGTCATCGCGCGAGCCGGAACGCTCCGATCCGCGCGATGACTTTTTTGATTTTTTTACAGCACATAGCCCAGTATGCACACATATTGCAGCGCGCTGCCCAGCAGCACAAAGACGTGGAACACCGCGTGCATATAGCGCCTGCTCTTCCGCTTGCCGATGTTGTAGAGCACCGCGCCCAGCGTGTAGGCCACGCCGCCCAGCAGCAGCCAGACAAAGCCCGCCGCGCCCACCGTGTCCAGCACCGGCCTGATCGCCAGTATGACGCACCAGCCCATGGCGATATAGCAGATCATCGACAGTCTGAAATACCTTTTCAGATCGATCGCCGTGAACACCGTGGCCATGGCCGCCAGAGCCCACACCACGCCGAAAATCGCCCAGCCCCAGCCGGGATGCACCGGCCGCACGGCGCAGAGCATGATCGGCGTGTAGGTGCCACCAATGAGGAAATAGACCGCGCAGTGGTCGAGCACCTGCATGACCTTCTTGCCCGTCGAGGGGCGCAGGCCGTGGTAGACGCTGGACATGGCGTAGAGGACGATCAGCGACGCGCCGTAGATCGACGCGCCCACAACGCCCCACGCGCTCCCCGCAAACGCCGCCTTCAGGATGCACGTCACCGTCGCGACAATGGCGAACGCGCCGCCCATAATGTGCGAAATGAAATTGAACAGCTCCTCGCCGCGGGTGTAGCCGGGCAGCTGCCGGTCGCTGAGCTTCGTTCTGGTCATGCTTCCTTCCCCCTTTATCTCGATCTCACGTCGTCGCCGCCCAGGAAGAACAGCGCCAGCGTGCCCGGGCCGACGTGCGAGCCGGTCACCGGCTCATAGCACACCGTCAGTATGTCCCCCGGCGCGTTCTTCTGCCGCAGCAGCTCGGCCAGCGCCGCCGCGTCCTGCGCGCAGCCGGCGTGCGCAATGCCAACGGTCTGGTCGGCCGCATCCACGACCAGCTCGTTATAGCGGTCGGCGAGTGCCTTGATCGCCGCCTTGCGGCCACGCACGCGGCCAAAGCAGACGATCTTGCCCTCCTCGTTGCCCTTGAGCAGCGGCTTTATGCTCAGTATGTTGCCGGCCAGCGCTGCAACGCCCGATATGCGGCCGCTGCGATGGAGATATTTGAGATCGTCTACGCTGAACACCTGACACATGCGGCGGCGCAGCGCCGTCAGCTCGTCGGCCAGATCGTCAAGCGCCGCGCCCGCGTCGCGCCTTTCGGCGGCATGGAGCACGATAAGCCCCTCGCCCAGCGACGCGCTCAGCGTGTCCACCAGCCGGATTTTGCGCTCGGGAAACGTCTCCAGCAGCGTCCGCGCCGCCGATTCCGCCGAGTGATACGCGCCGCTGATGCCCGAGGACATCCCCACGAACAGGATGTCCCGCCCCTCCCGCAGGATTGGCGTCATAAAGTCGATGTAGCGCTGGGGCGTGATCTGCGAGGTCACATAGCGCGTGCCCCGGCGCATATTCTCATAATAGGCCTCGCCGTCAAAGCCGTGCGTGTCCAGACAGGTCTGCTCCTTCTCGTCCTTCGCGTCAAAAAATGAAAACGGAATGGCGCAAATTCCTCGCCGCTCCAGCAGCGCGCTGTCCAGATTGGCCGACGTATCCGTTACAATGGCGTACATGGTTATCATTCTCCGCTTCATCTTGTATTTAATACTAGATTACCACATCATGCGCCGCCTGTCAAGGGATATGCGGGACTTTTCACAGGATTGACATGATTGGACCGGCGGCAGATCTATGGGGGCGAATGGGGCGATTGCAATCGCGCGCGGGGGAGCTGCTCGATCAGAGAGGGCGGTGTGCGCAAAAGGGAGGATGTTCCCGGATGGGCTGTCCGCAGGCAGCGCCCTCGCGGCTGAGGGAAGGGCTTCGATTCAGCGCCATGATCTGCGCAGCCTTCGCGCCGCTTCGCTCTCCAGGCGGGCCGGGGCGCGGAGGGCGGGAGAAGCGCCGCCTTCAGGCGCCGTTTCCGCGCGGGCTGGAAAAATTGGCGAATTCTAATCGTTTCATCCCGCATAATGCCTTGACATGGGCGGCGGCTTGGTGTACCCTTTATACAGCAAGAAAAGGGAGGCAAATTATGCTGCATCATCTCTACATTCTGGTGGCCGGCATTGTGTTCGGCCTGGCCAACGTCATTCCCGGTGTGAGCGGCGGCACGATGACCGTCGTGTTCGGCCTGTATGAGCGTCTCATCGATCTGGTGGCCAATCTGCGCACAAAATGGCGCAAGGAGCTGCCCTTCATCCTCGTGTTCGGCCTGGGCGCGGGCATCGGCATACTGGCCTTCGGCAAGCTGATGAAGTGGATCCTGGCCAACTACCCCACCGAGGCCAACGCCTTCTTCATCGGCATTATACTGGGCAGCATCCCCATGCTGGTCAGGCTGACGTTCAGGCAGGGCGAGAAGTGGCATGTAAGCCTTGCCAACATCCTGCCCATGCTGATCACCTTCGGCATCATGATCCCCATGGCGCTGGCCGGCGATACCAGCAAGGCCAAGGAGGCCGCCGTCGCGGCGCAGGTGACCAGCTTCAATCTGGGCAACACGCTTCTGTACATACTCTATGGCGTCATCGCCATCTCGACGATGATCATTCCCGGCATCAGCGGCTCGTTCGTCATGCTGCTTCTGGGCTTTTACGGCACGATCATAGGCGCTGTGGCCGATCTCAATTTCCTCGTGCTCATTCCCTTCGCCATAGGCTGCCTGATCGGCCTGATCACGGTCACCAAGCTCATCAAGTGGCTGCTGGCCAGGTACGCCGAACCGTCCTATTCGGCCATTCTCGGCTTCGTGTTCGGATCGATCCTGTGCATCTTCCCCGGCTGGAGCGCCATGCTGGCCTTCTGGCCGATCCTCATGTTGGTGGTCGGCATCGCCGCCATCACGCTGTGCAACCGCATATCGGGCTGATAAGCCCTTCCAAAGACCGGAGCGCCGCAAAGGGGCCCCGGTCTTTTTTGTATGGAGAGATGCGCTGCGCGCCGCCGCCCTTCGTGATATAATAGGAAGCAATCATCATCAGGGAGGCGAAGCGCCATGATCACCGACAGCTTTGACAACCGTATGCGCTATTTCGACCTTTTCGCGAATATGATCAGCTTGCTGAAAAGGTAGTTGAGCACGATCACGATGATGTTGCTGGCAATCTTGAGCGCCAGCCCCCAGATATAGAGGCGCTCCGGCGCGAGCAGCTTTGGCCCCAATACGTCTACGCCCAGCATCATGATCGCCTGATCGAGAAGCCCTGTGCCCAGGCGGCAGGCCACGAACGCGCCCATCTCGCGCAGCACGGCCTTGAAGCCCGCGGCGGTGCTTTCAAACACCCAGCGCCGGTTGGTGTAGTAGGCGAAGGCGACGGACAGCGCCCAGGCCAGCGCGTTCGCCCAGCCGACCGCCATGCCCAGATAGGTGGCCGCGCCGTAGACGGCGATGTTCACCAGCGTGGTCAGCGCGCCGAAGAACAGATAGGAAATCAGCTTCCAGTGCTTTTTGATCAGTTCCTTCATATTATATCCTTTCCTTCAAAAGCAGGCCGTTTTCATCGGATAAGACGCTCCTTATGCCCTCGGGGTTGCGCCTTTGCCATTGTAGCACGGGGAAAATGCGCCGTCAAGCCGCCTTTTTTTGTTGACCGCGTTCCTCGCCCGTGATATAATGATAAAAAAGTGTGTGAAGGAGTTCCTTTTAATGAAGCAGATCATACTGACCGGCGACCGCCCGACCGGCCGTCTCCATGTGGGGCATTACGTCGGCTCGCTCAAGGAACGCGTCCGGCTGCAAAATTCCGGAAAATACGACGAAATCTACATCATGATCGCCGACGCGCAGGCGCTCACCGACAACGCCGAGCATCCCGAGAAGGTGCGCGGCAACATCATGCAGGTCGCGCTGGACTATCTGGCCTGCGGCATCGATCCCGCCAAGTCCACAATATTCATCCAGTCCATGGTGCCGGAGCTGACCGAGCTGACGTTCTACTATATGAATCTGGTCACGGTGTCCCGCGTGCAGCGCAATCCCACCGTCAAGGCCGAGATTCAGCAGCGCAACTTCGAGGCCAGTATCCCCGTCGGCTTCTTCTGCTATCCCATCAGCCAGGCGGCCGACATCACCGCCTTCCGCGCCACGGCCGTGCCGGTGGGCGAGGATCAGCTGCCCATGCTCGAGCAGTGCAAGGAGATTGTGCACAAGTTCAACGCGGTCTATGGCGACACGCTCACCGAGCCGGAAATCGTGCTGCCGGACAACAAGGCCTGCCTGCGCCTGCCCGGCATCGACGGCAAGGCCAAGATGAGCAAGTCGCTGGGCAACTGCATCTACCTCTCCGACACGGAGGAGGACGTGAAGGCCAAGATCATGTCCATGTACACCGATCCCACCCACATCCGCCGCGAGGATCCCGGCCACACGGAGAATAACCCCGTGTTCATCTATCTGGCCGCGTTCTGCCGCGACGAGCATTTCGCCGAGTTTTTGAAGGACTATGCCAATCTGGACGAGATGAAGGCGCACTATGAGCGCGGCGGGCTGGGCGACGTGAAGGTCAAGCGGTTCCTGAACGACGTGCTCCAGTCCGAGCTGCGCCCCATCCGCGCGCGCCGCGCCGAGTGGGAAAAGCGGCCTGAGGACGTTGTGGAGCTGCTCAGAGCCGGCAGCGCGCGCGCCGGGCAAACCGCCGCGCAGACGCTTAATGACGTGCGCCGCGCCATGCGGATCGACTATTTCGAGAATGGAAATCTGCTGCGCTGACGGGACGCAACGAATTTATGCGCGCCTGCCGCTCTGCGTTGCTTGCGCATGGCGGCGGGCGCGGCGTATAATCTCCCTGAATGGAAGAAGGGGGAGGATGGGACTGTGTTTGGCGAGACGCTGAAAACGCTGCGCCGCAAGGCGGGGCTTTCGCAGGAGGAGCTGGCCGCGCGCATGAACGTCGTGCGGCAGACCATTTCAAAGTGGGAGAACAATCTGTCCATGCCGGACGTGGATCAGCTGGTCGCGCTCTCCGGCGTGCTGGGCGTGCCCGTGGGGACGCTGACCGGCGCGCCCACGCCCGAGCCGGATCGCGCGGACATCGAAAAGCAGCTCGAGCTGATGCGGCTTTTATCCGCGCAGCTGGGCAGAAGGCCGCGCGCCTTCAATGCGCTCATGGCGGCGGGGCTGGCGCTGGCCGTGCTGGGGGCTGTGTTCGCGATTGCGATCATGGCGCTGGCCACGCTGAACGACGTGACGATGAACGGCTGCGTCGGGCTGATCGGCCTGATCGCGGGCTACGGCGCGGTGGGGCCGATGATCATCAGCCTGATCGCGGTGCTCGCGGGCGTTATTCTGCTGGCCGCCGGCGCGTATCTGCGCGGCAGGGGATAGAGAAAAGAAAGCGGGCCGTCTGGTTTCGAGGCGAAATCGGGCGGCTTTTTGCTATGCCGTTTTGTGGCCGCATTCAGTCCATCGCGTTATCCGTGCGTAAAATCGGGGCGCTTGTCCTTGACGTGTACGGGCGGGGCGCGTATAATAAACGATATACAACGTGCGATGCGCATTAAAAGCTGCGTATCGCCCCGCGGAGGAGGAAGCACGGCATGGATGGGAAGAGGGTCAGAGTTGGCGCGTGTCTGTTTGTCGGCGATATGGATCGGATGGCACGGTTTTATCGCGATGTTCTCGGGCTTCACACCGACTGGGCGGGCGGCAATTTTGCCGAGTTTGAGACGGCCGGCGGCCCGACGACGCTGTTCATGTATAGCCGCAGGGAGTTCGCCAAGGCGATTGATCAGGCGTATAGACCGCCGCGCGGGATCAATCAGAGCTTTGAGATCGCGCTGTGGCTGCCGGAATACGCCGATGTGGACAGGGAGTATGAGCGGCTGTCAGAGCTGGGCGTGTCGTTTCCCTGCGGCGCGCCGGTGACGTTTGATTTTGGCATCCGCAATTTTTATGTGGCCGATCCGGAGGGGAATCTGCTGGAGATTGGGAGCATGAACGCGGGAGAGAGCGGTTTGGGGGAGTGAGCATGAGCGACGCGCTCAAAAGGGTTACGGAAGCGTTTACGGAGCGGAGCCGGGCGCTGTTGGGGGAGAATCTGGTGGGAATCTATCTCCACGGTTCGGCGGCGATGGGGTGCTTTAACGCGCAAAAGAGCGACATTGACCTGTTGACCGTGGTGAACGGCGCGCCGCCCGATGAGGACAAGCGGCGCTATATGGATATGGTTGTGGCGCTGAACGCCCTTGCGCCCTCGAAGGGAATCGAGTTCAGCATGATTCGGGCGGACGTATGCAGGCCGTTCGTCTATCCGACGCCGTTCGAGCTGCACTTTTCGACGGCGCATCTGACGTGGTATCAGCGCGATCCGCAGGATTACGTTTCAAAGATGAAGGGGACGGACAGGGATCTGGCGGCGCACATCATGATCGTCTATCATCGCGGGCGGTGCCTTTGGGGGCGCGAAATTCGCAGCGTCTTTGAGGACGTCGGCGAGGAGGACTATATGGACAGCATCTGGCATGACGTCGAGCGCGCCGGGGAGGATATTCTTGAAGCGCCCGTATATACGGCGCTCAATCTGTGCAGAGCTCTGGCATACAGGAAGGAAAAGCTGATCCTGTCAAAGCAGGAGGGCGGTCAGTGGGGCCTGAAGAATCTTCCCGAAAGGTACGGCTCGCTGATCCGCAGGGCGCTGGACGATTATGGCTCCACCGGGGCGGCGGCGTTTGACGAAGGGGAATCCAGAGAATACGCCGGCTATATGATACAGGCCATTCGCGCCTGAGCCCCTGGAATTGTGAATGAAATTTGCGCTCACGCGCGCAAAAAGCCCGCATCGGTGGCATGGACCGTCGGTGCGGGCTTTAAATATTGGGGCTGAAGGACGCTGTTTCGCGATTTTTGTGGGGCCTTTTATCGGCTTATTCCCACTCGCTTCGAAAACTTTTATCCGGTGTCTCTTTTGGGCGTTTTAGGTACTAATTCAGCTTATTTCCCCACGAAATCATCCGTTTTTCTCTCTCATCTCACTGGTCTCAGCGTATTTGGCATCAAATTGACC
>SFOF01000060.1 GCA_004552515.1 Clostridiales bacterium | reverse complement strand
TCCAGATATCCGTCAGCAGTGTTTTTGTGCAGTCCGGCAGAGCCTGAAGCTTCGACATCAGGATCGGGACACCTGTGCCGACGGAACCGGCAAAGCCATTGGCTGTCAGCGCATCCGGGAAAAGTCCAATGTGCCCATCATCATGCTGACCGCCAAGGGCGAGGATATGGACAAGATCATGGGCTTTGAATACGGCGCGGACGACTATATGACCAAGCCGTTCAATATCCTGGAGGTCAAGGCGCGCATCAAGTCGATCCTGCGCCGCGCGGGCGCGCAGAGGCAGGAGAGCAGAGCGCAGGTGCAGGTGGTGCGCAACATGACCATCAATCTCAACAGCCGCTCCGTCGCGATAGACGGGCGCGAGGTCAACCTGACCGCGAAGGAGTTTGACCTTTTGCAGCTGTTCGTGGCCAACCGCGGCAAGGTGTTCAGCCGTGAAAATCTGCTGGAGACCATCTGGAAATACGACTATCTGGGCGATCTGCGCACGGTGGACGTACACATCCGCCGCCTGCGCGAGAAGATTGAGCGCAATCCCGCCCAGCCCGAGTTTATTCTCACCAAGTGGGGAGTGGGCTACTATTTCACTGACAAGGATTAAGCAGGCCGTTTATTCATTCCGCTGGAAGTTTGTCGTCGCCTATCTGCTGATCGTCAGCGTCGCGTTTTACATTGTCAGCGCGACGCTGACGCGGCTGGTAGGCGAATATCTGTTTAACCAGAAGGTGGGCAGCGAATTGCAGCTGGCGCGCGAGGCGGCGTCGGCGGGCGAGGACGCGCTCTTTCAGCGGGACGGCGCGGCGCTCTATGACGCGCTTCGGCACTTTCTGAGCGGACAGGATGCCCAGCGCGCGCTGGCGCTCGATCTGAACGGCGTGGTGCAGGCCGACACGCTCTCCGAGCTCAACGGCGTGCAGCTCCAGCGCCGCGAGGTGGCCGCCGTGCTCTCCGGGCAGGAGTCGGGTTACGGCTATTATCTGCGCGGCGAGGACGGCCAGCCGGTCGATCGCTTCATCATCGGCAGGCTGAGCGGCAGCATGACCAGTCTCTACGCCGTGCCCATGACGCGGGAGGGCGCGCTCATCGGCGTGCTGGTGCTGGTGGCCACGTCGCAGGACGCCTATCGCGCGCTGGCCGACGTGCAGGTGCAGATGCTCTCGTGGCTGGCGCTGGTGGCGGTGATCGTGGTGGTGATCAGCGTGGCGATGTCGCGCTATTTCACGCGGCCCATCGCAGAGCTGAACGAGGGCATTGTGGAGATGACGCGCGGCGACTTCAGCAACCGCGTGCGCGTGCGCGGGCATAATGAATTTGCGCAGCTGGCCGTGGCGTTCAACATGATGTGCGAGCGCATTGAAAACCTCGACAAGGCGCGCAGCCAGTTCGTCTCGAACGCGTCGCACGAGCTGAAAACGCCGCTGAGCACGATGAAGATCCTCATCGAGACGCTGATGTATCAGGATCCTATGGATCCGGACATGACGCGCGAGTTCCTGGGCGACATCAATAAGGAAATCGACCGGCTCAATTCGGTCATCGGCGATCTTTTGACGCTGGTCAGCATGGACGGCGGCGAGAAGAAGCTCGAAACGAAGCCGGTGGCCGTCGCCGATATACTGGGCGACAACGTGCGCCGTCTCCAGCCGCTGGCGCGCGAAAAGGGCATCGAGATGACCGCCTCCCTGCGCGATCAGGCGGCGACGGTGGACGGCGACGCGAGCCGGCTGACACAGGTGTTCTATAATCTGATGGACAACGCCATCAAATATACGGGGCGCGGCGGCAGTGTGCGCGTCGAGATGAGCCGGCGGGACAAAAAGGTCATCGTGAAGGTGATCGATACCGGCATCGGCATCCCGAAGGAGGATCAGCTGCATATATTCGACCGCTTCTACCGCGTGGACAAGGCGCGTTCGCGCGAGACGGGCGGCACGGGACTGGGATTGTCGATCGTCAGGCAGATTGTGCTGCTGCACGGCGGCACAGTCACCGTGAGCAGCGAAGAGGAAAAGGGCAGCACGTTTACCGTGGAGCTGCCCGAGAGCGGCGCGAAGGCGTGAGAACACAGCGGCGGAGGATACAGGCATGAAAGCATTTCGTGGGGCGATCGCCGCGCTTCTGTGCGCGCTTCTGACGGGCTGTATGCCCTTCGCGGCGGAGCTGACGAGCGTTGATGGAAACTATCATATAGAAACGGCGGCCGAAACCGTCGAGCCGGCTGTGGGCGATTGGGCGGCGGACTGGCAGACGGAGGCCACGCTCTACTATCCCGCGCAGAATCAGCTGGCGCTGGTCGAGACGCGGCGCACGCTGGAGGTCGGCGCGCGGCAGACGCTGGAGGAGCGCCTGATCGAGGCGCTGCTTGACGAGGACGTGCCCGCGGGCGCGCGATCGGCGGCTCCGGAGGGCACGGCGCTTTTGAGCGTGCGGCGCAGCGGCGATGCGGCGGTGGTCGATCTGTCGGCTGAGGCCGCGGCGGTTGAAAACGGCCAGCAGCTGTTCTTCATGCGCGCGGCCATCGCGCGGACGCTGTGCGCCGCCTGTAATTTGGACGCGGTGGACGTGCTGATAAACGGGCGCGCGGCGAGCTTTTCCACGCTGCCACAGGGCGCGCTGAATTGTGATGAAACGCCGGCGGCGTCGGTCTTTATGCAGCTTTCGGCGGACGAGGAGCTGGCGGCGAGCGGCGGCGATTCTTCCGCGGAGCGGCGGGCCGTGCTCTATGCGGTCACGGCGGACGGACGTCGGCTCGAGCCTTATGCGCGGACGCTGACCATCAAAAACGGCGATTGCCTGTCGGCGCTGATCGCCGCGCTGGCCGAGGACACGAAGGATGCGTATCTGCCCGCGCCGTTGCCGGCTGAAACGCCGCTTGTGAAGGACGCGCGGCTTGTCGATCTGCCCGACGGGCGGCGTGTGGCGCGGCTGACGCTCACGGGCAGTCTGATTCCGACGGAGAGTGAGTGGATGACCTGCGGCGCGCTGACGTGTACGCTGACCAGCTTCATCCCCGCGCTGGACGGCGTTCAGATCTATATCGGCGAGGGACAGCTTGTGCGGCTCGATTCGCCGTCGGGCGAGGTGACGTTTGAGGACGGTGTGCTGACGCGCGCGATGTTCGAGACGGCGATCGGCCGGACGGTGACGATCTACATGACGGCTGAAAACGGCAGTCTGCGCGCCTTGACCCGGGCCATGGCGGCGGAGGACGTGCTGTCGCCGCGCATGACGCTCGCCGAGCTGTTCGGCGAGCCGCGTACATGGGAGACGGGCGCGCTGCGCGTCGTGCCGGACGGGCTGTCGATCGACGATCTGCTGGGCGTGCGCATTGAAAACGGCGAGGCCGTGCTCAACTTCTCCGCGCGCTTTTACGCGGGCTGTCAGCGGCTGAGCGAGCAGCAGGAGCGCAATCTGGTGTATGCGCTGGTGAACACGCTCACCGAACGGCCGGATGTGAACGCGGTGCGCTTTCAGTTTGAGGGGCAGGCGGCGGACAGGCTGGTTTCGTCGATCAGCCTGATCAGCCCGCTCATGCGCAATCCCGGCCTGATCGAGGGCGCGGGCGAATAAACGGAAGCACGCGGCCGGCGTTTCAGGATGCCGGCTGCGTTTTTTGCGGCTGCGGGGGAAAACTATCGGGCGGCGAATTGGGCGGCGCAGAGCGGCTCCTTTTGCTGAGGGACGGCTCGACTCCGATCGCCGGTCTGGGGTGGATTAAGACAAATTGCGGCGCGGCGGGCAATTTTACGCGTCGCAGCTTGACGCGGCGGCCAAAGTGTTTTACACTATAGTATCGTATAGGCATTTTGGGACGGACGGTAATGCGTATGAAAAAAAGATCTGTGGCAACGATTCTCGTCTCGTCGCTGGTCGGTCTGCTGGCCGGCGCGGGGCAGGTGTTTTATATCAGCTTTTTTCCGGCCTGCGTGCTGGGCACGGTGCTGGCGGCGCTCTTTTTTGCCTGGGGCGGCTGGCTGCCCGCGGCGCTGTATCTGGCGGCGTCGGTGGGCGGCGTGGGCTGGCTCTTCAGCGCGGGCGCGGCGGCTGGCACGGGCTGGGCTTTTAACGCCGGCATGGCGGGCGCGACGGCGCTGCTCGTGGCGGCGCCCGCTGCGGTCGTTATCGCGATGCTTCAGCGGCGCGCGTCGTTTGCGGCGCGTCTGAAGGGCGCGGTCGGCGCGCAGCTGGCGGCGTTTCTGATATTGATTTGCGTGCTTTACTTTCAGGTCCAGCGAGATCTCATCTCGGTTCTGGTTGAATATGTCAACGGCTGGATTGAAAGCCTGCCCGCCTCGCTTCGCCTGGTGCTGGCGCAGCAGTTTGCGTTCAACGGCCTCATAACGGGCGATACGGCGCAGAAGGCGATCGACGGTTCGCTGCGCACCATGGAGGTGCTGGGCGCGCTCAAAAAGTGCATTGAGGTTCAGGGCAACCTGATGCGCCTGCGCCTGCCGGGTCTGCTGTTCAGCTCGGGTCTGCTGACCGGCGTGCTGGCCGTGGCTCTGCCCGACTGTGTGATCGCGCGGCGCGGCGATGAGATCGACTATGTGCCCTTCTGCGACTGGCATATGCCGCGTCAGGTGACGATCGGCGCGATGGTCTGCCTGGCGGCGACTGGCGTGCTGCTGCTCTTTAAGGTCAGCGGCGCGGAGGCGGTCTGGAACGCTTTGATCATCGCGGGCGGCACGCTCTGCGTGGTTATCGGCGCCTCGGCGCTCGACCGGCGCATGAAGGCGGGCGGCCGCGGCAAGGCCTTTCGGGTAATACTGATCGGGCTGGGCGTGATTTTCGCCCAGTGGTTGATTATGATTTGCGGCGCTTACTCCGCGCTCCTGGGCAGTCAGGGGCTGATTTCAGGCTATATCCGCCGCAAAAAGGACGAACATGACGGGGAGGAATAAGAGATGAAGGTTATTCTGCTCAAGGATATTAAGGGCACGGGCAAAAAGGATCAGGTGATCGAGGTCAGCGACGGCTTTGGCCGCAACTATCTGCTGCCGCGCAAAATGGCCATTGAGGCGACCGCCGAGGCCGTCCATTCCATCGAGAAGAGCAAGCAGGCCGAGAAGCACCGCGAGGATGTGAAGCGCGACGAGGCCGAAAAGCAGGCGCGCGATCTCAAGGGCAAGGTGGTCGTCGTGAAGGTGCGCGCCGGCGAGGGCGGCCGCCTGTACGGCTCCATCACCGGGCAGGAGATTGCCGACGCGCTCAAGGCGCAGCATGGCGTTGAGATCGACAAGCGCAAGATCGAGCTGGCCGAGCCGGTGCGCGCCGTCGGTCAGACCACCGTGACGCTGAAGCTAGCCGCGGGCGTGTCCGCGCGCATGATTCTGAACGTTACGGCGGAATAAGCCGAAACAGGCGCGTTTCCAGAACGTCTGAGGCCGAGAGCCAGGGAATTGTCAGGCGCATCGCTTCCCGGAATTTTGAATACGCGCCGTCATAAACGCACGCTTTCCCAGCGGGGGAGGGCAGTGCGTTTTGGTCGTTCTTAAAACGGATTTTGAAACGCGATCGGGAGGTGAGGCGGCATGGAACAGGCGGCTTCGGGCGGACGGATCCCGCCGCATCATCTGGAAGCGGAGCGCTCTGTGCTGGGCGCGATGCTGCAATCCTCGGAGGCGGTCATGCTGGCGCAGGAATCGCTCACGCCGGACGATTTTTACGATCCGGCGCACCGCGAGATATTCGACGCGATGACGCATCTGGCCTCGATGTCCCGGCCGGTCGATCTGGTCACGCTGGACGAGGAGCTGATCCGGCGCGGGCGGCTCGAGGGCGTGGGCGGCATCGACTATCTGGTCGAGCTGAGCCAGTTCGTGCCCACGACGGCCAACGTCGGCGCGTATATCCGCATCATCGATGAAAAATCGACGCTGCGCAAGCTGATCGACGCGGCCTCGTTTATCTCGCAGACCAGCTATGCCGCCGAGGAGGAAACGCCGGACATTCTCGCCGAGGCGGAAAAGAAAATATACGACATCACCATGCGCAAGGGCGGCGATATGCTCCAGCCCATACAGTCGGTGCTGCTGAGCACTTATGAGCGCATTGAGACTCTGGACAAGAACCGCGGAAAAATTCAGGGCGTGCCCACGGGGTTCGCCGATCTCGACCGGATGCTGACCGGTATGCACCCGGGCGAGTTCATACTGATCGCCGCGCGTCCGTCCATGGGCAAGACCAGTATCGGACTGAACATCGTGGATAACGCTGCGATTCGATACGGCGCGAAGGTGGCCGTGTTCTCGCTGGAAATGCCCGCCGAGCAGCTGGCCATGCGTATGCTCTGCTGCGAGGCCTGCGTGGATATGCAGTCGGTGCGCCGCGGTATGCTCACGCCGGAGGACTGGGAAAAGCTGACCGACGCCATGGTGCCGATCGCCCGCTCGCAGATCTATATCGACGCGACCAGCGGCATTTCCGTGCCCGAGGTGCGCTCCAAGGCGCGCAGGCTCCAGATGGAGCACGGGCTTGATCTGATCCTCATAGACTATCTGAGCCTGATGACCGCCACCGGCCGCAACAACAGCCGCCAGGAGGAGGTCAGCAGCATTTCCCGCGCGCTTAAGGGGCTGGCGCAGGAGCTGAAGGTGCCCATCATCGTGCTCCAGCAGCTCTCGCGCGCCAACGCGGGCCGCAGCGATCACCGCCCAATCCTCTCGGATATTCGCGATTCGGGCGCCATCGAGCAGGACGCCGACGTGGTTATGTTCCTGCACCGCGAGGCCTATTACGATCCGGAAACGGAAAAGAAGAACATCGCCGAGGTCATCATCGCCAAGCAGAGAAACGGCCCCCTGGGCACGGTCGAGCTGGGCTGGCAGGCCGAATATACAAAGTTCGTCGATCTGGTGGGCGGCGGTTCCGCGCCGTTCTGATCGGCCGGGAGGAAAGGGCATGGACGAAAAGAAGCTGCGCTGCGTTGTGGAGGCCATACTGTTTGTGGCCGGGGAGGCGCTCAGCATTGCCGATCTGGCGCACGCGCTGGACATGACCGCGGCGGAGCTGATCCCCGTGCTCGACAGTCTGCGCGACGAATACGACCGCGAGGAGCGCGGCGTGCGGCTCAATCGCTTCGGCATGAGCGTGCAGCTGTCCACGCGGCCGGACTACGCGCCCTATATCGAGCGGCTCTTGCAGCCGGTGCAGAAGCAGTCGCTCTCTCAGGCGGCCATGGAGACGCTCTCCATCATCGCCTACCGCCAGCCGATCACCAAGACGGAAATCGAAGCGGTGCGCGGGGTCAAGTGCGATTATTCCGTGCAGTCGCTGCTGAACAAAGGGCTTATCGAGGAGGCCGGGCGCAAGGAGACGCTGGGTCGGCCGATTCTCTACGGCACGACCGAGGCGTTTTTGAGCCATTTCGGTATCGAATCGCTCGACGAGCTGCCGCCGCTGGACATCGAGGAAAGCGCGGCGTTGCCCGAGCAGGATGTGTAGATCCGCGGCGCGTCAAGCCGCATCGATATAAATAAAAGGCGTATGGAAAGGAAGAGCATTATGAAGATTCTTTTGATCCTGAGCGACGGCACGCGCCCCGACAGCCTTGAGGGCATTGAGTTCATCGAGAAGCTCAAGCGCGAGAGCACCTACTGCATGGCCGCGCAGACCGTCATGCCCTCCGTCACGCTGCCCTGTCATATGTCGCTGTTCCACAGCGTCGATCCGTCCCGTCACGGAACGACCACCAACACCTATGCGCCGCAGGTGCGCCCGATTTCCGGCCTGTTTGAGCAGCTCAAGGCCGCTAAAAAGAAGTGCGCGCTGTTCTACAACTGGGAGCAGCTGCGCGATCTCTCCCGTCCGGGCAATTTGTCCTACAGCGAGTATGTGTCGATGTTCGATTACGGCTATGAAGAGGCGAACGAGAAGCTCTGCGAGGACGCGGTAAAGTTCCTCAACGCGCACGATGTGGACTTTACGTTCCTCTATCTGGGCTGGGTGGACGAGGCCGGCCACGATTCCGGCTGGATGGGCGAGGAATACATGAACGCCGTGCGCAAGACCTGCGATGAGATCGAGCGCACGCTGAATGCGCTGGGCGACGAATATGTCGTCATATTCACCGCAGACCATGGCGGACACGACCGCAGCCACGGCACCGATCTGCCGGAGGACATGACCATCCCGCTGTTCTTCTATGGCGCGCCGTTTGAAAAGGGCAAGGCGCTGGAGACGGCGAGCATCAAGGATATCGCCCCGACCGTCGCGCATCTGCTGGGCGCTGAAGCGGCGCGTGAGTGGGAAGGCAGGGTCATCGAGTAACGCCCTTTCCGAAGAACAAGAATACAAAATTTCCGTCTCGCCAATGCGGCGGGACGGAAGTTTTTGTGTATCCGGCGTTTTTGCGCCGTGCTCAAGGCTAAGGCTCCGACTCAGCGCCGGTAGACCCGCAGACCTTCATGGAAAATCGCGGCGATTGAAGACGAGCAATTGAGCGCCGCGTCTCGCCAAACCCGCCCGAGCCTGTGAATTGACCGGGAGCGCGGCATAAAGCATCGCGGCGATTCGTGCAATCGCCGCGATAATCGTATAAACGCTCAGTAGCGCACGAGCTTGTCCTCGCCCGCGCCGAAGCGGGAGAGACAGATCGTTCGCTGATCCCTGTGCCAGGCCATGACGTCCCATGCGTCCTCGCTCGCCGTGTCCAGATCGCGCGGGGCGGGGAACACGCCGATCGGTTCCCACAGCTGCGGGATATACGCCGTTTCGGACGTTATGCCGATGATGTTGATTCCGCGCAGCCGCTTCTGCGAATCGCTGTGATCATGGCCATGGAACCATGCGGCTACGTCGGCGCGGCGCTGGGAGAAATCGTATGTTTTGCCCTCGATCACGCAGGCCTCGCCGTAATGGCAGGCGTGCAGCAGGTCGAGCGCCGCCTTGTAGCTGGGGATGTGCTCGAGCGGCTTGCCGGGCACGAAGGGATGGATGTGCGAGAACACCATGACGGTGCAGCCCTTATCCAGCGCGCTCAGGCTCTCGGCCAGCCAGACGAGCTGATCGGGCGAGATTTCGTCGCGCTTTTTGAAGGTTCTGGCCGCGGGATTGTGCGTGTAGCCGTTCGTGCAGAGGAAGAACAGGCGCAGCGCGCGCTTCGGCACGTCCACATAATAGTAGGGCTTGCCCGCGGGGCGGCGCACGTTCGCAAGCGCGTCCAGATACGCGGTGTCGGCGGCCCAGTTTTCGTCCAGACTGATGCAGTCCACCAGCTGGCCGGCGTAGCTCTCGTTGCGGTAGCCGTCGTGATTGCCCTGGACGGGGAACAGGCGGCCGCTCGCAACGGCGGCGCGATAGGCGGCGATTTCCTCGCGGAACAGCCGGCGGGAGACTTTTTCGGGCAGCTGGCCGGTCAGAAAGTCGCCCAGATGGATCAGGCAGTCGAGCGGCGCGCGCTCGTCCACGGCGGCGATGTTCTCGCGCGTGTGTTCGCCGTTGTCGCTCAGATGCGTGTCGGCCACGACGCCGCAGAGAAAATCCGCGTCACTGTGCACGCGGGCGAACGAGACGGCCCGGTCAAGCTCGGCCTGAAAGCAGGGCTGTACGGATTTCATGGCGACGGCTCCTTTCGGACGGGCGATCAGAGATGGTCGCCGATATATTTGAGCACGTTGAACTGCGCCTCGTCCCAGCGTCCCTGATGATCGACGAATATGTCGATGGTCACGGGCATACCGGCCTGATTGGCGCGGCGGACGTAATCAAGCATATACGCGCCGCTGCGGCGCGCGCCCGGCCTGCGCCAGCGTCCCCACTCGGAGCCGTCCTTGCTGACGCCCAGCGGCGCGAGGATGTGCGACTGCGCGCCGTCGATGAAGCGGCTCTTCGGCAGGGCGACGAAGTCGTTGAACTCGCCGCAGGTCAGCTCCTCGTCGGGATAGTACTTTTCAAAATCGTCCTTCACGCCGTTGTTCATGGCCACGAGGCAATCGGGATTGCCGGCCTTGCACGCGTCGTAATAGGGCTTGAGCAGAGTGGGCGTATAGCCGAAGGCCTTGGCATAGCAGCCGTCGATCCACCAGGCCTTTATGGCGCTGCCGTAGCGCACGGCGTATTCCTTCAGCACCGCCGCCCACTTCTCTACAAAATCCATCGTCACCTGGCCGCGCGGATCGACATAGCCGAATTTCGGGCCGATTTCCTGATCGATGTGCGGGCCGTCGCCGGTGTAGTACAGGCACAGGTCGATGTCGTAGGGCGCGAGCGCGTCGATCAGCTCCGCCACCAGATCGCGGCGGGAGCAGGCCGTGCCCGGCTTCGTGCCGGCGATTTCGTCGTAGGCCGCGTTGGGGCCGAGCATGAAGCGGCTGCCCTGCATGAGCGTGATGAAGTAATAGCCCGCGCCGGTTTCGTGCAGGCGGCGCGCGAGATCTTTCACGTCCACGCTGTCGACGCTTTCGTTCCAGTTAAGCGGCGCGCGGGAGAACAGATCCTCGGCGCGGTCGCTGGGGTTGCCGTACAGATAGTGATTGAATACGCCGAAACGGCGCGCGAGAAAGGCATCCTGAGCTTTGGACATAACGTGTTTCCTCCTGTCGTTGGCGGTGTGC
>SFOF01000059.1 GCA_004552515.1 Clostridiales bacterium | reverse complement strand
GGCTTCACAGCACGGGAAACGCCGCGCCTACATGGCCAGCTGGCCGTTTTCATCCTCGATCAGGCGGTAGATCACCAGCTCGTCGCCGGTCAGCGCGTCGATATAGACCAGATAGTGCGTGTCCTCGAGCGACGCGGAAAACTCATAGGCGAGCTTTTCGGTCTGCTCCAGCGGAATCACGCACAGCCGCGCGCCCGCCACGTCGAGCGACGGATTGAGCCGCTCGCGCGCTTCGCCCTCGGAGAGTTTCGGCCTGTCCAGCGCGCGCTGAACGTGATTGGTGAGATAGTTGAGCGCCTCCAGCCCAACCACCTCGCCGGTTTCCATGGACAGCTCGACCTTCACGAGATCGGGGTAGAGCGGCACGCCGTCCTGTACCGGCACGAAATTGACCGTCAGAAAGCCGTCCCATTCCGTCCAGTAGCTGGCGGCCATGTCGCCATAGCCGCGCTCGCTCAGGAAGCGCGTTGCGTCGGCGATGAGCCGCGACGCGTCGAAGATCGGCTCGGCGGGCGCGGCGTCGATCATCATGAAGAGGATCTGACCGCCCCGCTTTGTGACCGCCAGCGACACAAGGCCCTCGTCCACATAGGCGCTCATTTCATAGCAGGGCGCGGGCACGTCGCCCTCGCCGGTCAGCCAGAGCGCGCTGACGCGATCCTCGCCGATGAAGCGCCGCGCGGCCTGCTTGGCTTCGTCGGCGGTGATCTCGCTCTGCCCCTCGAGCGCGCGCAGCACACTTTCGCCACGTCCGTCGGAGAACGGGCCGTCGTAGAGCAGCACGGGATACTCGACAGAAGCGTCGTTTAAGTCGATATTGCCCAGATCGGGCAGCGGCGAACCGGCTGCGGCGGCGCTGAGGGGATGCTCGCCGCGCTCGAGCCGGGCGATCACCTCGTCGATGAGCGCGTTTAGGGACGTGCAGGTATCGCGCAGCGCCCGGAGCGTCTCGCGGTCGTCCTCGGCGATGCGGCCGCCCTCGCTCAGGCGGCTGGCCAGCGCGGCGGCGTAATCGCCCGCCTGATTGACGAACTTGAGCGATTCGGATATGGCGGAAAGCGAGGCGGGCAGCACGTCGAGATTGTTCTGCGCGGCGGTCGCGGCGCGGCTGATTTCGCCCAGCAGATCCTGAGCGCGGGCGCTGCTGCCGGTGACGAACAGCTTGTCCAGATTGTTTTCGATGCCGCTCATCAGCTCGGCCGTTTCATAAAACGCGCGCTCATACGCGGCCTGCGCGCTTTCCGAGAGCGCGTTCAGCTTTTCGGCCTGCGCGGCGGTATAGAGCGAGAGCATGACCAGCAGCGCGGAGAGCATGGCGACGGCGGCGGGCCATCGAGCGATGCGCTTTTTGAACATGGGATCCTCCTTGAAAATTGAATGGACGCGCCGCGATTTTCACGGATCGCTTCCCTTGCGGGAAAAATTGGGCGAGCGCTGTCCGACCCCGTGCGCTTTGGCGGGGGGCGGAAGCGGCGCGCTACACGGCGAAGGAATGATTGCCGATGACTGTCTTGACGGTGCGCGTCTTGATCCACGAGCCGGTGGATACCTGCGCGGCGTTGTAGAAATACAGGCAGCCGCCGGTGGGATCCCAGCCGTTCATGGCCTCTCGGGCGGCGCGCAGGCAGTCGCTGTCGGGCGTTTTGTTGATCGAGCCGTTGCTGACCGACTCAAAGGCGTTGCTTTGATAGATCACGCCCGAGATCGTATTGGGGAAGGACGAGGAGCGCACGCGGTTGAGCACCACCGCCGCCACGGCCACCTTGCCCTTGTAGGATTCGCCGCGCGCCTCGGCATAGACCAGCCGCGCCAGCAGATACTGATCGGCGCTCACCGTGCTGCTGCCGGACGAGGATGCGGAGGAGGTGAGCGTTACGCCCAGCGCCGCCGCCGTGGCCGGCCCGACGCGGCCGTCAACGGTCAGTCCGTTGCGCCGCTGAAACCATTTGACCGCGTCGCGCGTTTTTTCACCATAGCGGCCGTCCGCTTCGCCGTCCAGATAGCCGAACTGGATCAGCTTCTTCTGAACCTTGGTGACGTTCGTGCCGCTTGAGCCGACCTCCAGCACCACCGCCGCGCGCGCGGGGAAGAACAGCGACAGCGATGCGGCCACATAGAGCGCCGCCAGAAATCCGGCGAGGATGAGCGTCTGTCTGCGCGTTTTCATGCGATCGCCTCCTGAAGCGCGCCGCGCCGGTCAGCCGCGCGCACGGGGATTCGGGCGCTGATGGGCGGCTGCGGGGAAGCGTCCCGAACGCCGCCCTGAGAAAGCAGGCGCGCGTCGTCAGGCTGCCGCGTACTTGAAGAGGCGGCTGACGATTCAGGCAGCGCGTTCAGCCACGAAGCCGCGTTGAGGACGTTCTCGCTGGGCATGCTGGGCCAGGCGTTCGCTTCATTCCCGGAAAAGACCGACTGAAGCCAGCGCGCGACGCTCGAATAGAAGATCACGGTCTTTTCGCTCTCGCCGTCCGCTTCCAGACAGAGCGAGGGATAGAGCACGCACCACCAGTTATGTCCCTCGCCGCGCCCCAGCACGACGCGCACCGCCCGGTAATCGCCCGCGGGCAAAAGCAGCGCGCCGTATTGCCGGTCGGGGAAGGCGAATATGCCCGTCTCGACCGACACGGCGAGAGCGCTGTTCCAGTCGTCCAGCACGGCCTGCGCGGCGCTTTCGAGATCGTCCGTATGCTTGCTCAGGCGCGCGAAGGCTTCGTCGGCGGTGCGGCAATCGGCCAGGAGCGCGTTGGCCGCCTGACGCACGCCGTCGCGCACGGCGAGCTTTTCTCCCTGACGCAGCGCGCTGTCGTCGTCGGCCACGACGTGCAGGCGGATGTAATCGCCGCGATCAAGCTCATCCCCGGCGCTGGCCGCGGCGGGCGAGGCGATCAGCAGCAGCGCGCAGAGCAGCGCGGCCGTTTTGAGTCCGTTCATTAGCTTTTTCCTCCCGGTGATGATTGAATACCTTCAGCATGAACGTTTCATCGCCGTTTTATACAAAAAAAGCGCCTCGATGATCGAATCGGCGCGGAAAAATGCGCGCTATGGATCATCGGGGCGAAGCGATGCGGGGGCGCGTCGGCTGCTGCGCGCGGCTTTTCGTCCGAAGAGACGAATACTGCGCTGGCGGGCGCGCGGTTCTGATTGGGCGGAAAGATGGGGCGCGGCTCCATGGGCGTTCTTTATCGCGTTCAAGTCCGCCCCGTCAATCGGGGCATTGAACGCCGCGAAAATCTGTGCGGCTCTTTGTGAGAGCGCATGAAAAAATCCCTCCGGCGTATATCGGAGAAAAATCATTCGTCGCTTTCGAGCGACCGGAGCCAGGCGGCGGCCTGCGTTTCGCCGTGCAGCTCAAGCCCTGCGCCCTGGAGATACTGCGCGGTCAGGCCGTTGCCGTCGGTCAGCGCGCCGGTGAACGTGCCGTCATAGACGCGCCCATAGCCGCACGAGGGGCTTTTCTCCTTCAGAATGGCGTGACGCGCGCCGAGCAGCCGCGCCAGACGCAGCGTTTCCCGCGCGCCGCGCTCGTATTCGGCGGTTACGTCGCGGCCGTCCCTGGCGACGATGCGGTCGCCCTGTCGCTCGGCGGGCGGCCGAGGCGTGGGAAGACCGCCGTAAATCTCCGGGCAGACGGGAATGAGCGCGTGCTTTCGCGCGGCCTCGATCACGGCGGGGCAGGGCTTGCTTGCGCCGTCATAGCGGCAGCACAGCCCCAGCAGGCAGGCGCTGACGAGTATGGTCATGGGCGTTCCTCCTTGACAATGGGCCGTTCGGGGCCGGGAAACTGCGGCGCGCTGAAGAAGCCGATCCCGGCAGGGCGCTTTCCAATATCCACGAACGGGGGAAAGGCTTTACGACAGCCGCTCAAAGAGCACGGTCTGCGCCTTCATGGAAATTTTTACGACCCTGTAGCCGTACTCGGTCAGCTCCTTCTTGAACGTCAGAAAGGCGTGATCGATTGGAAAGCCGAGGATATTTTCGATCTGCGCAAATGTCAGCATACAGGGCGACTGGCCGTTCTGCGCGATCCACCGCCACAGGGGCGTATATCTGCTCATGTCGTTTTGCCGCTCAGTCGAGCGTCATAGCGTCTATGCCGCGCAGGTAGTTGTCCTCGCGGATGCCGGAAAGCCCGCCCAGGCCGACCCGGCTGATCAGCGTGCCCGAGCGGAAGAACAGCCCGAGCAGCGGCAGATCCTCAGTCACGAGCAGCTGAATGTCGGCCAGCGTGGCCTTCAGCTCGTCCGCGTCGGCGGCCGACTTGGCCTGTGCGAGCAGATTGTCCATCTTTTCGCTCTCATAGAACGAGCAGTTGCCGTTCGCGCCGCCTTTGAACAGATAGGACAGATCGGGTATGTAGCTCAGGTTAAAGCCCACCAGCGCCATGCTGAAGCCGGTGTCGCTGTTGATGGTCTTGATGACGCGATCGCGCGAGGAGACGGTCACGTTGACGCGAATGCCGATGATGCGCAGCTGCGAGGCGATCAGCTCGGCGGCCTTCTGACGGCTGGCGATGGTCGGCTCGTTGTAGGTGACCAGATTGATCTCCAGATCCTCCCACAGTCCGTCCTTCACGCGGTCGAGTATGCCGTCGCCGTTGGTGTCGGCCCAGCCCGCGTCATAGAGCAGCTGGAGCGCGCGCTCGGGGTTGTAGTTGTAGCGCGCGGACTGCGTTTCGTACAGCCAGCTGCCCGGAATGACCGGCACCTCGCTCTCCTGCACCATGCCCAGATAGACCGTCGAGGCCAGCGACGTGCGGTCGATGGCGTACATGAGCGCCTCGCGGACGTGGACGTCGGAGAGGATGCTGTTGCGCAAATCGGGCACAAGGCACTCCCAGGTGAGCGTGGTATAGTCCATTGTGGTGCGGTCGCTCAGCTGGCGGCTCAGCGCGGCGGAGGACGAGGTTGTGGGGAAGACGTCGATCGCGCCGGTCGTCAGCGCCTCCATGGCCTCGGAAACCTCGTCGTAGCGCTTGACGTCGATGCTGCGGATCGCGGGCTGCTTTTTCCACCACAGCGGATTGGCCTCGAGGCGCAGCAGTCCCCATGAATTGTAGGACACATACCAGTAGGGGCCGGTGCCCTTGGGGTACTGCGCGTCCAGCGTATAGCGCTGCACGATGGGGAAGGTCATGGCGTAGAGCGTCATATAGCCGTATGTGCCGGTGACCACCTTCACGGTCAGATTGTCCACGGCGCTTACCTCGTTGAGATAGCGCACGCGGTTATAGTACGGGCTGATTTCGCTGTTGATGATGATGTCCTCGTAGCTGGCCACAACGTCGTCGGCCGTCAGCGGCGAGCCGTCGTGAAAGACGATGCCGTCGCGCAGATAGAAATACCACACGCCCTCCTCCGTGCTGTATTCCCATCGGTCGCACAAGAGCGCGGCGGGCTGGCGGTTTTCGTCCAGCTCGACAAGGCTTTCGAATACCAGGCTGTTGAGGCTGCTCAGATCGCGCGCGTTGCCGCGCAGCGGGTGCAGATCGCTGCCCTGCGCGGCCACATAGCCCACGGAGAGCGACGCGCCGGAGGAAACGGACACGTCGCCGCCCGGCTGAACGGTCGCGCCGGGCACGGATTCGGTCGGCGCGGGCGTGATCAGCACGACGGGCTGCGTGGTCGATTTCGATCCGCAGCCGGTCAGGAGCACAAGCACGGCGAGCAGCAGCGCGGCCGCGCGCGTCAGACGCTGATTCATGATGGACAAAACTCCTTGCATGGTTTATAAAAGCGCGGCTTCCGCTTCGGGAAAGCCGCCCTGGAACACATTTGAGAGGGACGCCTTACTCCTGCGCCGCCCCGCCGGTCGAGGTGAAGTCGTACAGCTCCTGATATTTGTCATAGGCCGTCAGGATGCGACTTACATAGGTTTTCGTGCTGGCGTAGGGGATGTTGGCCGGATCGATGGTCTTGCCGTCGGCGGAAACGGCCGGGTCGGCCAGCCATTTGTCCACTGTGCCGTGCCCCGCGTGATAGGCGCAGGTGGCCAGCACGACGTTTTCGTCATAGCGCGCCATCAGCCAGTTCAAAAACCAGCAGCCGTATTTGAGGTTGGTTTCGGGATCATAGAGCGCGGCGGGGTCGAAATCGGCCTCCTCGCCGAATTTCCCGGCCAGCCACGCGCCGGTTTCGGGCATGATCTGCATCAGCCCGCGCGCGCCGGCGCTCGAGGTCGCGTCGGGATTGAAGCTCGATTCGCACCGCACGACCGCGGCGATGTGCCACGGCTGCAAATTGAATTCCTCCGCCTTTTCGACGATCAGCTCCTTGTAGGAGAGCGGATACTGCCGGTAGGCGAGCGTCTTTTGATAGCGGCCGACATAGAACACGGCCAGCGCGATCAGCAGCGCCAGGCAGGGGATGATGACGAGAAGGCGCGTATACGGGCTTTTCTTTTTGTAATTGCGGCGGCGGGCGCGCGGAAGAGAGGCGCCCATCAGCCGAGTCTCCGGCGCAGCTCGCGCAGCAGCACCGCCAGCTCGGCCTGAGTGGCCTCGATCGGGCGGTTGGTGCGGATGACCAGCGACGCGCGGCGGCACTTTTCCTCGAGCGGCATCTGGCTTTCGATCCGCGCGACCGCTTCCTCGCGGGTCATGTCGTCGCGGGCCATGACGCGCCTGATCTGCTCCTCGACCGGCAGCGACAGGCACCACGTCTCGTCGCAGAGCGCGTCCATGCCCGTTTCAAACAGCAGCGGGACGCTCAGAAAGACGAACGGCACGTCCTCGACGCCGGCCTGACGGATCTTTTTGATCATGCGGTGCTGGATCATCGGGTGCAGGATGCCCTCGAGCGCGAGCCGCTTTTCGCGGTCGCCAAAGACGAGATTGCCCAGCGCGCGGCGGTTGAGCAGGCCGTTTTCGTCAAATACGCCGTCGCCGAAAGCCTCGCGGATGCGGGGCAGCGCCTCGCCGCCCTCGGCGGTCAGCGCGCGGGATTCCACATCGGCGTCGATCACCGTCGCGCCGCGCTCGGCCAGAAAGTCAGCCGCGGCGGTCTTGCCGCTCCCGATACCGCCCGTCAGGCCGATGACATAAGGTTTGTTCATGGTGTGCGCTTCCTCTCCTATTTACAGTCGTACCAGCTGCGCCCGATGTTGACCTCGGCGGTCAGGGGCACTCTGAGCGAGACGATGTTTTCCATGCAGGATTTGAGCAGCGAGGCGGCGGATTGCGCTTCCTCCTGCGGGGCCTCGACGATCAGCTCGTCGTGTACCTGCAATATGAGGCGCGATTTCATGCCGCGCGCGCGCAGCGCCTCGTCCGTGCGGATCATGGCCAGCTTGATGATGTCGGCCGCGGTGCCCTGAATGGGGCTGTTCATCGCGGCGCGCTCGCCGAACTGGCGAATGTTGAAGCTCTTGTCGTTCAGCTCGGGCAGATAGCGCCGCCGCCCCAGCAGCGTTTCGACATAACCCTGCGCGTAGCCCTGCGCCTTGCAGTCATCCATATAGCGCTTCACCTGCGGATAGCGCTCGAAATAGCGCTCGATGAAGCCCTTCGCCTCGGCGCGGCTCACGCCGATGTTGCGCGCCAGCCCGAAATCGGATATGCCGTAGACAATGCCGAAATTGACGGCCTTGGCGGAGGAGCGCATCTCGTGCGTCACCATCTCGAGCGGCACGCCGTAGACCTCGGCGGCGGTGCGCGTGTGGATGTCCTCGCCGTTTATGAAGGCGGCAATCAGCCGCTCGTCGCCCGACATATGCGCCAGCACGCGCAGCTCGATCTGCGAATAGTCCGCGTCCACCAGCGCGCAGCCCGGCGCGGCGATGAACGCGCGGCGAATCTCGCGTCCCAGCGGCGTGCGCACGGGGATGTTTTGCAGATTCGGCTCGAGTGAGCTGATGCGGCCGGTGACGGTGGCCGTCTGATCGAACGAGGTGTGGATGCGTCCGTCCTTGCCGCGCAGACGCAGCAGCGCGTCCACATAGGTGCTCTTGAGCTTGGCGTATTTGCGGTATTCGAGAATTTTGGCCACCAGCGGGCAGTCGTCCGCGAGATTTTCCAGCACGTCGGCGCTGGTTGACCAGCCTGTCTTCGTCTTTTTGCCGCCGGGCAGCCGCATTTTGTCGAAGAGGAGCGCGCCCAGCTGCTTGGGGGAGTTGACGTTCAGATCTTCGCCGGCTTCCTTATGGATGTCGCCAAGCAGCGCGTCGATCTGCGCGTTGAATTCGTCCGAGAGCGCTAGGAGCGCGTCCCTGTCGGTCAGCACGCCCGCGCGCTCCATGCCGAACAGCACGCGCGAGAGCGGCATTTCCACGTCCTGAAGCAGTCCCTCGAGATTGTCCTTTTGAAGAGCCGCCTGCTGCTGCGCATAGAGCCGCAGAAGCGCCGGCGCGGGGAAATCGTCGTTCAGCGGGATCTGCTGATCGGCGCACAGCGCGGTGAGCGAGAAGCTGCGCCGCTGAGAGTTGATCACATAGCCTGCCAGCATCGCGTCGAACACCGGCGCGCCGCAGGAAAAGCCGAGAGAGAGCAGGCGCTTGAGATCGTGAACGATTACCAGGCGCGCTTTGTTCAGGCAGGGCGCGATCATGGCGAGCGCGTCGGCTTCCCCGAGACCCGGGTCGATGAGGTCGCCGCCCAGCCTGACGGCGGCGTTGAGTCCCGCGTCGGTCGCGACGCACAGATACGCGCCCACCGACACGGCGATCACCGCGCTGCCGGCTGATTTCAGGCGGGCGGTCAGCGCGGCGGCGGGCAGCACCTCGCAGGCCTCGGCGGCGGGCAGGTGAATGGCGGCCTTCAGCTCCTCGGCCTCGCCCAGCGCGTCCAGGCGCGAGACGACCTGCCGCAGCTGAAGGCGATTGAGGATCTGCGCGCCGTCCCTGAGCGCGTGGATGGGGCAGTCGGCCGGCTCGACGGGAAGCGGCGCGTGGCGGTCGATCGTGGCCAGCCACTTGCTGAACAGCGCCGAATCGCGCCCGTCCATCAGGCGCTCGCGCAGCTTGCCCTTCTGATCGGCCTCTGCGCGGTCGAGCACGTTTTCGAGCGTTCCGTATTTTTCGATGAGCTTCTGCGCGGTCTTTTCGCCCACGCCGGAAACGCCGGGGATGTTGTCGGAGGTATCGCCCATCAGCCCCTTCATGTCGATGAGCTGCGCGGGCGCGAGGTTCCACTGGCCTCGGATAAAGTCGGGCGTGACGCGCTCGGTGTCCTTGATGCCCTGCTTGGTGTAGAGTATGGTGGTGCGCGGGCCGGAGAGCTGGAAAGCGTCGCGGTCGCCGGTGATGATCAGGCAGTCGATGCCCTGCTCCTCGCACTTGAGGGAGAGCGTGCCCAGCAGATCGTCGGCCTCGTAGCCCTCCAGTTCGACGATGCGGATGTGCATTTCGTTCAAAATGTCGTGGATCGTGCCAAACTGCGCGCGCAGCTCGTCGGGCGTGGACGTGCGGCCGGCCTTGTACGCGTCATATTTGATATGGCGGAAGGTCGGCGCGTGCAGATCAAATGCCACGGCGCACAGATCGGGCTTTTCATCGGCGATGACGCGCAGAAGCATCATCAGAAAGCCGTGCAGCGCGTTGGTGTAATCGCCGCTCTCGCTGGTCATGACGGGCAGGGCGTGAAAGGCGCGGTGCATCAGGCTGTTGCCGTCCACAAGGAGCATTTTAGAGGCCATGGCGGTCCCTCCGTTCACATTATATGATGCGGCCCTCGAAACGCCGCCCAATATCCTATACTATAGAATACCGCAAAGAGTGGGACGGAGATTGCTCTTTTGTGTTATGATTTGAGAAACTCATGGAACAAAAAGGATTTTTTTCGCGTCCTGTATATAGACAGAGCGGGGCGCGCATGGTATGATTGTGCGGGATAACAAAAACGGGGAGACGGATGAGAATGAAAGCGTTTGTCAAATTTCTGGCGGTTGTGACGGTGCTGGCCGTGCTCTTTGCGGGCTATGTGGTCTGGGCGGCCGACGCATCGGTGTCCTATCAGGGCTATCAGGTGGAGTCCGCGCTCGACCGCAGCGACGCCTTTAACGGCGTGATCAGTGCGGCGAGAAGCGGCGGCGATTCGGTCGTGTGCTATGATATTTCAAACATCGGCGCGGCGGAGCAGTACGAGTTCGTCACCTATACGGTGAAGATCAGCAATCGCGATGTTCTTCCGCTCGAGTGGATCGACATTCAGCTGACCAGTCAGACCGGCGACGTGCTCATGGTCAAGCCCACGATCAGCGACGTGCCCGCATTCAATCAGTCGCTCGTGTCGTTTTCGCTGCTGGTCGATCGCAACGCCGCCTCCGGCTATCAGCGCTCGGCCACGCTGACCTACTAGATCTACGGCCACGCCAAAACTGTGACGCTGGAACTGAAATAAGGCGCCATGCCGCATCAAAAAGACCGCCGGTCAGGGAAATGTTTCTCCGGCCGGCGGTTTTGCTGGCAGCCCAATAGACGTTATGCCTCCCGCTTCAGCTGAGAGTTATGAAAAAGCGCTTCAGCAAAAGCCATTGCGCCGCACGAGGGATGCGGCTTCACGGGGTAATGGCAAGATATTGACAATGCAGGGTACGAGAGAAGTTCGAACGAATCTCCAAGAAGGG
>SFOF01000058.1 GCA_004552515.1 Clostridiales bacterium | reverse complement strand
AGACCCGCCCGAGTCCAATAAGTGGAGGCCGCACTGCGGCTGCTCGGGCGGGTCGTGTGGCCATACAAACGCTCCTGTTTATGCAAGCCCTTGAGTCAGACCGCGCCAGGTGGAAGCCGCACTGCGGCCGCGAAGCGGTGTGTCAGCGGGCACTGCCCGCCGCCTTGATGTACTGCGCCGAGACATATCCCTCGCCCGCAGTGGCGCGCACATGCGCCCAGCCGTTCGCTTCGTCCATCACGATGACCTTCGCGCCGCCGCTCAGCACGCCGATGACCGCCGCGTCGGTCGAGGGCTGCGCGCGCAGATTCAGCGTCGAGGCCGCCGTGCTCAGCGTCACCACGGCCATGTATTCGCCGTCGCCCGGCGCGCCCAGAATCGCCGCGTCGTCCTGCACGGCTGCCGCCGCCTTTGCGCCGTTCAGCGCGTCCGCCGTCGCGTCGGCGAGCGAGACGGCTTCAATCGTCAGGCCCGGATAGTAGAAGCCGAGGATCGCGCGGAAATCCATGCCGTGGCTGCCCGCCATGGTCTGCGCGCCGCGCTGGCTCATCCCCACGCCGTGGCCGTAGCGCCGCAGCTGGATGATGAACAGATCGTCCTCCTCGATCGCCGTGGCCAGCTCGCAGTCGATCGCGCTGATCTTCAGGCCCAGCTTGTTCTTGAGCTGATCGTAGACGGAAATATCGCAGGTGAACGTTTCATCGACGCTTTCCCAGTCGCCCGGCTCATAGCCGATGATTTTCTGCGCCATCGGCGTGCCCGTAAAGGCGTGGAACACCGCGTCGCTCACCGCCGGCTTTTCGTAAACCGGCACGAGCGGCCGAGCCGAGACGGTGTAGGAAAAGCGCATCGCCTGATAGTCGCGGGCGGGCGCGGCGCTCTTCGGATTCACGCCCTCTATGGCCGTCACGCGCTCGATGCGCACGTCGCTCGTCTCGTCGCTGTAGCCCATCGCGCTCAGTTGCTCGGCCGCCGCGCTGATCAGCCAGTCCCTGAGCGGCTCGGGCGCGTCGCTCATGTCCTTTGAGAAGGCCAGCGTGGTCACGGGGCTGGAGGGGTTTTCGAGATCGTAGGGATCGTCGCGCACGTCCAGATACGCGTCGGCGGCGGGCGCGTTCAGTATGTCGCCGGCTCTCGCGGTCTGTCCGCCGTTGGTCGCGGTGTAGTAGCACACGGCATAGTCGCCGTTATAGCGCGCGCACAGGCCCTTCGTCGCTTCGACGGCGGCGACGGCGTTGGCATAGTCCGCGCTGTAGCCGAAATACACCTGATCGGCGGTCGTGTCCACAACGTCGTATTTTTTATCGCCCCGGTCGGCGCGGCGGCGCAGCGCGTAGGTGCGCGCGGCTACGGCCTGAGCCTTCAGCGCCTCAATGGGGAAGGAGTCGCTCATCTCGTAGGGCACGACGCCCTTCAAATACTCCTCGATGTCAATGATCAGAATCGGCATGAGCGCGCCGCTCACCAGGCTGATCTCCAGCGAGCCGCCGTACAGGCCGCCCCGCTGCGAGCCGGATATGTACAGCCCGTTTTCGCCGTCCTGCCTGTGGCGGGTAAGCGTCAGCGTGTCGCCCGCGCAGATGCTGATGCCGCCGCAGTCCAGCCAGATCGCGCCGTCCTCAATGCTCACGCCCAGCGTCGTGCCGCTCTTAAAGCGGAAGCCCGTCTTGCCGTTGAGGGAATAGCTGCCCGCAAGCGTCACGCTCAGCTGTGTGGGCGCGCCCAGCGACTTGAGGCAGACGCGCAGCGCGCCCGTCTCGTTCGCGGCGGGCGCGGCCGTCGTTTCGGCCAGCGTGTTCACCGGCAGCGCCATCGCCAGCACCAGCAGCATACAAATGAAAAATCGTCTCATAGCCGTCCTCCCTGAACGGAGAAATCCATCCGTTCATTCAATTCATCATAGCACAATCATGCCCCGTTCGCATCGTTTTTTTCAGGAAAAGCCAGATTTTGCCGCGAATAATTTGCAGCGCCGCCCATAGACGCGCTTCAACCGCCGCGTTTATCGGGGGCATAGTCTCATGTCCGCGCCGCGCGCCGCACAAACTCCCGCGTCCGCACGCCGCGCCACAGGCCGTCCTATCCGCAAGCCCAGCAATCCCGCGCTCATTCACGCCGCCGCGCCCGCCGCACAAACTCTCGCGTCCGCACGGCGCGCCACAGGCCGTCCTATCCGCAAACGCCGAGATTCCGCGCCCGACTCGCCGCGCCCACTGCGCGCATCGTCCCGGGCGCGCATCGTCTCCGCGTCCATCGCGGCGATTTACCGGCGCGCAAGCCGCGCTGTTCCCTTAGACGACTTTTTTCGCCATTTGGTGCCATGAGGATTGCGCCGCGCGCCGCCGCGCTCTATAATGGAAGAAAGGATGACAGAAAGCGGGGGGAACACGCCATGCTCGAGTCGCTCTGGCGGGAGGATTTTACGCTGCACAGTCTCAACGCGCTGCGGCAGTACTGGCAGGAGGGCGAATCGTACACCTTCCGGCGCAGTCCGCGTCCGCAGCACGGCCTGATGCTGCTCACCGGCGGCGAGACGCTCTATGAAACGCGCGCGGGGGAGCGCCTGCACGCGCGCCGCGGCGATCTCGTCTATCTGAGCAAGGGCGCGGGCTACACGGCGCGCTTTGTGAACGTGACCGCGCGTCCCTATTCGCTGCTGGTCAATTTTCAGCTGACGAACGCGCGCGGCGAGGATGTGAGCGGCGGCGGCGAGGTGACGCTGTTGCCTCTGCGCGGCGCGGAGGCCGAAGCGCCCATGCGGCGGCTGGTCGATTTGTACTATGATCCGGACTACGCGCCCGCCGAGATGAAGGGCCGTCTATACGAGCTGATCTGTCTGGCCAGCCGCCGTCTGTCGGGCAAAAGCGGCGTGCCGCCCGAGCTGGCCGCGGCGTTCGAGTGGATGAGCGCCCATCCGCGCGCGCCGGTGAGCGAGCTGGCGGCCCGCTGTGCGCTGAGCGAGAGCGCCTTTCGAAAGCGTTTCGGGCAGTATGCGGGCGTTTCGCCGTCGGAATACCGCATTGCGCGGCAGATCGAGCAGGCGGCGCGTCTGCTGCGGGCCGGTTCGGCGGGCGTGGAGGAAATTGCGCGCTCCGTGGGTTTCGAGGATGTGAATTACTTCTGCCGCGCGTTCAAAAAGCGCATGGGCATGACCGCGTTGGAATACCGAAAGCAAAGCGATTTGTGCTAATATTTGTTGAAAAGTGCATTGAATGGGGCGGCCGGCGCGGCTATAATAAGGGCGTGATCTGCGAGAAGCGGTGGGGCGATGCGGAGTTCGGAATGCGGAATTGAAGAACGGAAGTCGTGCGGACGGGCGTTGTTCCGCGCTGGCGCGGCGATGCGCTGTTCCGCTTCATAGGATAGTGAATTGTGCGCCGGCGAAAGGCTGCGTTTGGCCGGTTGTAGCTCCGGCAGAGGGGATTGTGCGCGCGGGGGGCTGGTCCGCGGGGCGCGGCGTTCCTGTTGCGGCAATGTGGGTTGCCTCCCCTGAAAGGGAGGTGTCGCCGTAGGCGACGGAGGGGTTTCCCTGCACGTCGCGTTTTGCGCCCCTCTCACGCCTGCCATACGTTCCTGTCGGAAGGTCTTGCGTTCGATCGCGCCTGTCTCTTTTCCTTCGTCAGGAAAAGAGAAACGGCTTGCGATATGTTGCGTTTCTATTCCGCCGTAGGTCGGGATCGCCGGTAGCGCGTTCTCGAATCGTCGATATGGTTATCCGGCTTTCTTGGTTCACTTCGGGCTTGAGCGTTTCTTTGCGGCGATCTCGACGGAGAACGAAGGGACGGGGGAACGGAGTCGGCGGCGAGGCGTGGGCGCGTTTTGCGTGATCGTATTGGCCTTGCCGTGTTTTCCGCGGGGAGTCCGTTGGGGGCTGAATGTGGAAGCCGCACTGCGGCCGCCCCCAAACCTGCGCCAAGGAGTCATTGACTCCCTGGACTCTCTTCATTTGATTCGCGGCGTGGGTACGTTTTACGCGGGGAGCAAAGTGCGTAGAGCGCCGCGTCGGCTATTCGTTCAGCAAGTGTCTGCGGGTACGGCCCGCCAAGGAGGTATAGTTATGAATCGACCCTTTCGTCCCGTCAAAACGGCGGTGATCGGCTGCGGCATGATCAGCGGCCAGTATCTCGAAAACTGCGTGAAGCGCTTCAATGTGCTGAACGTCGTCGCCTGCGCCGATCTCGTGCCCGAGCGCGCGCAGAAGGCCGCCGAAACCTACGGCCTGCGCGTCATGACCGACGAGGAAATCTACAGCGACCCCGAAATCGAGCTGGTGATCAACCTCACCTATCCCACAGCGCACTATGAGGTCACCCGCGCCGCGCTGCTCGCCGGAAAGCACGTCCACAGTGAGAAGATGTTCGCCATCACGCTCGATCAGGCGAACGAGCTGACCCGCATCGCGCGCGAAAAGCGCCTCTCCCTGACCGCCGCGCCGGATACCTGGCTGGGCGCGCGGATGCAGACGGCGCGCGCCGTGGTGGACGGCGGCCTGATCGGCGATCCGATTTCCGCCGAGATCATCCTCTCGCGCTGCTATCGCCACAGCGACTGGAAGCAGGAGAGCGAAAAGCGCTTCGCCTTCTGCCCCGGCGGCGGTCTGCTCTACGATATGGGCGGCTATTATCTCGCGTCTCTCGTGTCCATTCTGGGCGGTGTGGACAGCGTGACCGGCTTCTATCGTACCTATAAGCCCGCGCGTCCCTTCCGCCATCCGAACAATCCCGCCTACGGCGCGGACATGACCTATGACGGCGCGCCCAACTGCTATTCCGGCTCGTTCCTCTTCAAGAGCGGCGCCATGGCCTCGCTGTCCATGACCAGCGAGGTGCGCGGCGGCGGCTCGCGTTTCTATCTGCACGGCACGCTGGGCACGCTCGATCTGGGCGATCCGAACGATTTCGGCGGCAATCTGCGCCTCGAGACGGCGGCGGGCGGCGGCTTTAAGGAGCTGGGTCTGCTTTATCCCTACACGGACGCCTCGCGCGGCCTGGGCGCGGCGGACGCGGCCTATGCCCTGCGCAACAACCGTCCCGCGCGCTGCAATGCCGGTTTTATCTATCACGTCTTTGAGGCGCTGCAAGGCATGGAGAGGAGCTGCGACAGCGGCGCGATCTATCGAATGACCTCCGACTGCCCCCGTCCCGCGCCGCTGCCCGCCGGCTTCATGGAGTATCCCGAAGCCGAGCTGGACGATCTGTAATCCGCAGTGCGGCTTCCACTTGCTGCCGCGCAACAGAACACGACCTGCCCGGCCAGCCGCAGTGCGGCCTCCGCTTATTGGAGCCGGTCAGGTCTTCGATAGAGCGAAGTTGGCGGGCTGAACCTGCATACACCTGCTGCCAGCCGCAGTGCGGCCTCCGCTTATAGGAGCCGGTCAAGTCCCCGATAGAGCTGGTACGCGCATATCTGCCAGCCCGCCGAAAAACAGAACGATGTTGTAGACCGGGGGGGACATTTCACCGCGCAAACCGGCTTTCCCGCGTCCGCAAACGGAGCTGCCGCGAACGGTTCGCCGGAAAAAAACAGGCGGCCGCTCTGTTTCCCCGCGATACTTATAAAAAAAGGAGAGAACAACCATGGCTGATATTGCCCTGCAAATGTACACGATGAGGAACTGCATGGCCGATGAGAAGCAGCTTCTCGAGACGCTGCGCCGCGTGCGCGAAATCGGCTATCGCTCGGTGCAGATCACGCGCCCGGCCTATGTGACGATTGAGGCGCTCAAAAGGATGCTGGACGAGTGCGGCCTGAGCGCCGATTCGGCGCTGGGGCACTGCATGAAGCTGGACGAGGAGTACGACGCGATTCTTCATGAGGCCGAGGTGCTGGGCACGCGCGTCGTGCGGCTGGACGGCATCCCGATGGAGCTGGCGCAAACGGCGGAGGGGTACAGGACGTTTGCGAGGATTCTCGAGAAGGGCGGCAAGGCGTTCCGCGCGGCGGGCTATGATATGTACTATCACTTCCACGCGTTCGAGTGGACGAATTTTGGCGCGGAGCGCGGCATCGACATTCTGCTTAACGAAACCACGCCCGAGTATGTGGGCTTCCAGCCGGACGTGTTCTGGCTGACCAGCGCGGGCACGGAGCCGTCGAGCAGCCTGCGCCTGTTCGCGGGGCGCGCGCGCTATATGCACGTCAAGGACTACGCGATCAAGCCGCGCACGGGCGCTCTGGAGGACGTGCCCAACTGCTTTGCGCCGGTGGGCCGCGGCAATCTGAACTGGCCGGGCATCATGAAAACGGCGCGCGAGATCGGCATCGATCATTTCGTCGTGGAGCAGGATCTCTGCGACGGCGACGTGTTCGAGTGCATTAAGACGAGCCATGACAGCCTGAGGGCGATGCTCGGCTGACCGCGCAGATAAAAGAATAAATGCAGGAGCGTCTGCGCCGCGTTGAACGGCGCGGGCGCTTTTTGCGTCTATATTAAGGAAGCGCGCGGGAAGGAACGCGTCTGCGCGGCAGGGCTTCGCGGGGGAAAACGCCGCTCCCCTTCGAGAAAAAACGCCCGGCGCGCACATTTCAAAATTTTTCTATGGAGTGTTCAATTTTCGTTCATAAAAAGGCCAAAATGCCCGGCTATACTAGGAGCATAGAAACCAAGGGAGGTAAGGATTTATGAAGAAGAGCATTTCGAAGCTGTTTACACTGATATTGGCCGCCATGCTGGTCGTGGGGCTGCTGGCCTTCAACGCCGGGGCCGAAACCACGACGGCCGGGGGCGATCCCTCGCCGGCCATCACCGTCTACCAGAAGACCAGCAGTAGCGTGGTGGGCATCATCACCAACACGCAGACCTGGGATCCGAACACCCGCAAGGTGGTTGACGAGCCGCTGGCTCAGGGCAGCGGCGTTGTGATCGCCGAGGGCGGCTACATCGTCACCAACAACCACGTCATCGAGGACGGCAACGCCTATCAGGTGCTGCTTCCCTCCGGCGAAAAGGTGGACGCCGAGCTGGTGGGCGCGGACAGCTCCACCGACCTGGCCGTGCTGAAGGTCAGCGGCGACGCGGCCTCTCAGCTCACGCCCGTTGAGTTCGGCTCCTCGTCCGATCTGCTGATCGGCTCGACTGTCGTCGCCATCGGCAATCCCGGCGGCGAGACGCTGGCCAACACCGTGACGCAGGGCATCGTCTCCGCGCTTCAGCGCAGCAACGTCAAGGCGAGCAACACCAGCCGCGCCATCGACTACATCCAGCACGACGCGTCCATCAACAACGGCAACTCCGGCGGCGGCCTGTTCAACTACAAGGGCGAGCTGGTGGGCATCAACACGCTGAAGTATTCCGGCAGCGCCTACACCGGCGCGACCTTCGAGGGCCTGGGCTTCGCGATCCCCGTTGAGACCGTGAAGGACATCACCTCCGATCTGATGCAGTACGGCAAGGTGCAGCGCGCTCAGCTGGGCATCAAGGCGTTCGAGTATGACAATGGCCCCGACGAGCCGATGAACAACTACGCGCCGATGGGCGTCTATGTGAGCGAGACTGTCGAGGACGGCCCCGCCGCCAAGGCCGGCCTGCAGGCATACGACTACATCTACTCTGTGGACGGCGTGCGTGTGACCAGCATGACCGAGCTGACCACTCAGCTGGACAAGTATAACGACGGCGACACCGTGACCATCCGCGTGGCGCGCTATGAGAACATCGGCGTCGCGCAGTCCAGAGGCAACGACTACTACTCCTACTTCTTCGGCAACGGCGCGGCGAGCGGCTCCCTCGAGGTGAGCGGCGGCTACGAGTACGTCGATCTGGAAGTCACCCTGCGCATCATGGACTAAGCGGGCTGAGCCGACAGGCAAAGCTGAAAAGTCCGGTTAAACACAGCCCCGATCGAATTCATCAAGGATTCGGTCGGGGCTTTTCATGTCCTCGGGGGGGATTTCGGGATGATATTCCGCGCTGACGCGAAGAAACGATATTCTGCTTTATGGGATCGTGAATTGCGGGCCGGCGAAAAGCTGCGTTTGGCCGGATATAGACCGGCACGGGCGTGGGGGCGCACAGGGGTCTGGCGGCGGGCGATGCGGTTCTGTTGTCGCGTTCTGCGGTTGGTTCACGCCTGTCGATCCGCGTTTCTGTTGGAATGCTTTGCGTTCGATCACGCCTGTCTCTTTTCCTTCGTCAGGAAAAGAGAGACGGCTTGCGGGATGTTGCGTTTTCTATTCCGCCGTGGGTCGTGATCGCCGTTAGAACGTTCTCAAAGGCCGTGCGGTTATCGGGCTTTGTGAGTTCACTTCGGGCTTGAGCGTTTCTTTGCGGCGATCCCGACGGAGTTATGAGAGGACGGAGGAACGCGGGGTTACGGAGTCGGCGGCGCGGCGTAAGTGCGCTTTTGCGTAAGCCTATTGGCTTTGCCATGCTTTCCGCGGGGAGTACGCTGGGGCTGCGCGCCCCAGACCTGCGCCAAGGAGACTCGTCTCCCTGGACTCTCTTCATTTGATTCGCGGTGTGGGTGCGTTTCACGCGGGGAGGGTCACTTGGGTATGACGGAGACTTGACCTGCTCTGATTAACGCGAGCAGCGTTGACAATTTGGCGTGCGGTGATATAATTATTAAGACTTACCTGAGCCTTGCGCGGATGCAGGCTCATTCTCATACGAGCGGGGGAACGCGAATATGCTTGAACTGAAAAATATCCACTGGGCGCTGCCGGACGGCGGCGAGATCCTCAAGGGCATCAATCTCACTGTGCCGGATGGGCGGCTGACCGTCGTCACCGGCCCCAACGGCGGCGGCAAAACGTCGCTGGCCAAGGTCATCGCGGGGCTTTACGCGCCCTCCGAAGGCCAGATCCTGCTGGACGGCACGGACGTAACGGGCTGGGACATCACCGAGCGCGCGCGCGGCGGCATCGCCTACGCCTTCCAGCAGCCGGTGCGCTTCAAGGGCCTGACTGTGCGCGATCTGCTCGAGCTTTCCGCCGAGCGCACGCTCAAGTACGGCGAAATCTGCGAGTATCTGGGGCAGGTCGGCCTGTGCGCGCAGGAGTATGTCGATCGCGAGGTCAACGCGTCGCTCTCGGGCGGCGAGAGCAAGCGCATCGAGCTGGCCACCGTGCTGGCGCGCAAAAACGCGCGTATGCTGGTGTTCGACGAGCCGGAGGCGGGCATCGATCTGTGGAGCTTCTCCAATCTGATTGCCGCCTTTGAAAAGTTCAAGGCCGAGGGCGGCCGCACGCTGCTGGTCATATCGCATCAGGAGCGCATCATGGACATCGCCGACCATATCGTGGTCATCGCGGGCGGCCAGGTGCGCGATCAGGGCGCGAAGGACGACGTGCTGCCGAATCTTCTGTCGGCGGAAAAGCGGACGCGCTGCCCGCGCGGCATGGCGTGAGGAGGAAAAAAGCATGAACAACATCACGGACGAGCTGCTCAAAATCGTCTCCAATATGCCCTCTGATTTCAAGGGCGCGTTCAATATCCGCGAGGACAGCGGCTGTGCGGGCCGCCGTTCCTCCGAGAACATCCGCATCGAGAGCAAGACCGACAACCCCGGCATCAACATCTACATCAGCGCCAAGGCGCAGGGCGAGACGGTGTATATTCCCGCCTGCGTGACGAAAAGCGGCGTCAATGATCTGGTCTACAACGACTTTTTCATCGAGCCGGGCGCGGACGTGATCATCGTCGCGGGCTGCGGCGTGCATACCGAGGGCGAGGAGGAGAGCCGCCACAACGGCATCCATCGCTTCTTCCTCGGCAAGGGCGCGCGGGCGCTCTATAAGGAGAAGCACATCGGCACGGGCAGCGGCACCGGCGCGCGGCGCATCGATCCCGTGACCGACATGACGCTGGAGGAGGACGCGTATTTCGAGATGGACACGCTGCAAATCGGCGGCGTGACCAGCACGAACCGCACGACGAACGGCCGTCTGGGCGCGCGCGCGAAGCTGGTGATCCGCGAGCGTCTGATGACCGACGGCGACGAGATTGCCGCGTCCTCGTTCAACGTATCGCTGGACGGCGACGATTCGGGCGTGGATCTGGTGTCGCGCTCGGTGGCGCGCGGTATGTCGTATCAGGAGTATCGCTCGGTGATCAAAGGCAACTGCCGCTGCACGGGACATTCCGAATGCGACGCGATCCTGGTCGATCAGGGCCGCGTGAAGGCGGAGCCTGCGCTTTACGCCGGTCATCTGGACGCATCGCTGATCCACGAGGCCGCCATCGGCAAGATCGCGGGCGAGCAGATCATCAAGCTGCGCACGCTCGGCCTGACCGAGGAGGAGGCCGAGCGCAAGATCATATCGGGCTTCCTGTCCGCCGAGGGCGTGGAGTAGGAGACAAGAATCAGTGATCAGGGAAAGACCTGACCGGCTTCAATCAGTGGAGGCTGGTCAGGTCTTGTTGTTTACGGGAGGCGTTTCTTGCGGGAGTGCGGCGGTTTATGTTCGGCTCCTGCTTTGCGGTTCTATTGCGGCGTTTTATGTTTGGTGTACGCCCGATATGCGGTTCTGTTGCGGCGTTTTGCACTTGGTTCACGTCCGGTATACGGTTCTATTGCGGCGTTTTGTGTTCGATCACGCCTGCTGTTTGTCTTTTGACAAACAGGACGGCTTG